>JAISAA010000348.1 GCA_031266955.1 Oscillospiraceae bacterium
GTTGCTTTTATGAATTCGGATTTTGCGAAAACGATACACGAGCTGCGGGTCGGGCGCAAGCTGAGTCAGCGCCGCGCGGCGTCGGAGCTCGGGATATCGCAGGCGCTGCTTTCGCATTACGAAAACGGCGTGCGCCAGCCCAAGATCGCAAGCGTGCGCAAGCTCGCGGCGTTTTACGGCGTCACGGCGGACGAGCTTTTGGGGCATCCATCTAAAAAGAAAAAGATGCCCGAATGCCAGGCGAGGCTTATCGGCGTCGTGTCCGACGCCATCGAATATGTGAAAGATTCCTTCGACGAGACCACGGCGTCGCTCGCCGCCGATTATATTACGGCGATAGTGCGAAACGTGCGCGCGATAACCGCTGACCCGAATTGCCCGTATGACCCAACGGTGCATCTTGACATCAGAAGCGCGGAAGCCGCGCTTTATGAAGCCGCGCGCCGCGCGGGCGCTTTTTCCGAACCCGAAAGGCTCTCTCACAATGACTAAACCCGAAAATATAAGAAATTTTTCGATCATAGCGCACATCGACCACGGCAAATCAACGCTTTCGGATCGGCTGATCGAGCGCTGCGGCGCCGTGGAGGCGCGCGATATGGCGGATCAGTTTCTCGACAATATGGACTTAGAGCGCGAGCGCGGTATTACGATAAAGGCGCGCGCCGTGCGGCTCGGCTATAAGGCTCTCGACGGGGAGACCTACACGCTGAATCTTATCGACACGCCGGGCCACGTCGATTTTAACTACGAGGTCTCGCGCTCACTCGCGGCTTGCGAGGGGGCGCTTCTTGTCGTGGACGCCGCGCAGGGCGTTGAGGCGCAGACGCTGGCGAACACATATCTTGCGCTCGAGCACGAGCTTGAGATTTTCCCTGTTATCAATAAAATAGACCTCTCGGCGGCGGAGCCGAAGCGCGTGAAGGCCGAAATCGAGGATATAATCGGCATCCCGGCGATGGACGCGCCCGAAATTTCCGCGAAAAACGGCATCGGCATAGACGACGTGCTTGAAGGGATCGTTAAAAACATCCCCCCGCCGCGTGGCGACGCCGCAAAGCCGCTGCGCGCGCTGATATTCGACAGCCAGTACGACGCTTACAGAGGCGTGATAGTCTATATCCGCGTGATCGACGGGGAGCTGCGCGCGGAGGACGATATTTTGATGATGTCAACAGGCGCGCGCTGCCGCGTCGTGGAGGCCGGGCATATGCGGCCTATCGGATTAGAGCCGAGCTCCGCCGGGCTTTCCGCCGGCGACGTGGGCTATTTCACCGCCGCTATCAAGAATGTCGCCGACACGCGCGTCGGGGACACGGTGACGCTTGCCCGCAGTCCGGCGCCGGAGCCGCTGCCCGGCTATAAGGCCGTGAAGCCGATGGTCTTTTCAGGCATTTACACGGCGGACGGGGCGAAATACCCCGATTTGCGCGAGGCGCTGGAAAAACTGCGGCTCAATGACGCGGCGCTGTCGTTTGAGCCGGAGAGCTCCGTCGCGCTCGGCTTCGGCTTTCGCTGCGGCTTTTTGGGCTTGTTGCATATGGAGATAATCCAGGAGCGGCTTGAGCGCGAATACGGGCTGGATTTGATAACGACGGCCCCGAGCGTAGTTTACCGCGTGACGAAAATGGACGGCGAGACTGTTTTGGTCGATAATCCGCTGAATTATCCCGACCCGGCGATCATAGAAACGGCGGAGGAGCCATTTGTAAAGGCGTCGGTTATCTGCCCCGCCGAATACGTCGGGAATATAATGGAGCTGTGCCAGGACAGGCGCGGCGAATATAAGGAAATGACGTATCTTGATACGCAGCGCGTGGAGCTGCGGTACGAAATGCCGCTCAACGAAATAATCTACGACTTTTTCGACGCGCTGAAATCCCGCTCGCGCGGCTACGCGTCGCTCGACTACGAGCTTTCCGGCTACCGCGCGTCAGAGCTCGTGAAGCTCGATATATTGCTCAACGGCGATATAATAGACGCGCTCAGCTTCATCGTCCACCGAGACAAGGCCTACGCGCGCGGTCGCCGCATCACGGAAAAGCTGAAGGAGCACATCCCGCGCCAGCTTTTCGAGATCCCCATTCAGGCGGCGATAGGCGGCAAAATAATAGCGCGCGAAACGATACGCGCGCTGCGCAAGGACGTGCTCGCCAAATGCTACGGCGGCGATATCACGCGCAAAAAGAAGCTCCTGGAAAAGCAGAAAGAGGGCAAGAAGCGTATGCGCAGCCTCGGCAGCGTCGCGGTGCCGCAGGAAGCGTTTATGGCGGTGCTGAAGCTCGACGAGTGAGCTGTGCGTAAAACGGCACGGTATTATGAAGCATTATGAAAAAATTGCTCTCACGCTTCACCGGCAAATATTTTGACCCGGGCCTTGATCTGCGCGTACAGGCTTTTAACCTGCTTGCCTGCGGCGGGATAGCGGCTGGCGCCGTCGCCGCGCTTTCCGCGGTTTTGACCGGCGTCGGCGTTTTTAACGTCGCGCTCAACCTCGCCGCCTCCGCGACGGCGTTTATTCTCTTGCATTTCGCGCGGCGCACGGGGCGCTACGGATTTTGTTTTCTGTTCACGGTCGTCGCGGTCTTTTATATCGCTTTTCCGTTTTTGTTTTTCACGAGCGGCGGCTACCGTGGCGGTATGCCGTGCTGGTTTATGTTCGCCGTTGTGTTCACCGCGCTGATGTTGGAGGGTGCGGTAAGGGCTGTGTGTATCGTCGGGGAGCTCGTTTTTTACGCCGTCTGCTGCTTTATCGCGTATTATTATCCCGAGACCGTGACCCCGTTTCCGTCGGAGCTTGACGCGCTGGCGGATATTTTTGTCGGCATATTTGCCGCCGGGCTGATCCTGCTGACCGTTGTTTTGCTGTATATCCGCATTTACAACAACAGGCAGGAGCGGCTTTTGGAGTTAGACAAGCTGAAAACCGAGTTTTATCAGGATATGCACCACGAGATGAAAACGCCGCTCACCGTCATTTCAAGCGATATACAGACCGCCGACGATATGATGGATTTCAGTATGGACAAGGACTACATACGGGAGAAGTTAGAGCACGCCCAAGAGGAGATCATCCGGCTTGCCCGAATGGTGGAAAACTCCCTTGACCTCGCCTCCGCTCAGGTCGGTAAGAGCCATATGGAGCCTATCGACTTTGCCGCCCTGCTGCGGACGAACGCGGAGGCTTTCCGCCCCTTGCTCGAAAAAAACGGCAACATCCTGTCCGTCAATGTCCCGGACGGTCTGCCGAAGCTGACGGGCAGCCGCGATATGCTCGTGCAGGTGATATACAACATCATAGAGAACGCGGCAAAATATACCCGAAACGGCGAAATCGCCGTATCGCTGAAACGGACGGGCTGCGGGCTTGAAACCGTGATACGGGACACTGGCGAGGGCATAGCCCCGGAGCTCCTGCCCCGCGTATGGGAGCGCGGAGTGGCCTCAAGAGGCACGGGCTACGGCCTTTCCATCTGCAAGACGTTTGTGGAGGAAATGCACGGCGGCCATATCCGCATAGAGAGCGAACCGGGCAAAGGAACGGTCGTGACCTTTACCCTGCCGCTTTATAATGGAGAATTGAGAATGGAGAGTGGAGAATGATGGGCGAGAACGCTTTGGTTTTGCTTGTGGAGGATAACAGGCGGGTGCAGATGAACAATAAAGAAATGTTAGAACGCCACGGCTACGCGGTCTTGTCGGCGATGAATTTGGCCGAGGCGCGGGCGGCGATCCGGGATTGGTTGCCGGACGCGGTCGTTTTGGACATCACCCTGCCCGACGGCAACGGGCTCGACTTTCTCAGGGAGCTACGCAAAACGTCCGGAGTCCCGGTGCTCATTCTGACCGCCGACCAAACACCGGAGAAAGCCGCCGAGAGCTTTGACGCGGACGGCGACGAATATCTGCGCAAGCCCTACGCACTCAAAGAGCTCAGGGCGCGTGTGGATGCGCTCATACGCCGCGCGGCGCGGACGCCCGAAACAGTCGTGAAAGGCCTGCTGAAATTAGACGTTGTGTCGGGACTGGCGTTCTGCGGCGATGAGGATCTGCTGCTGACGCAGAAGGAATTCGCCCTGCTTCTGCTGCTCATCCGGAACGGGGAAAAGACCGTGAGCGCGGAATATCTGTACGAAAAAGTATGGAAAGCGCCGATGGGCGGAGATAAAAACACTGTTCAAGTCACTGTTTCCAAGCTGCGAAAGAAGCTCGCGCCCCACGGATACGACATTGTCGTGATACGCGGACGGGGATATGTGTTTGAGGGGAGAGTAGATTAAAGCTTGACATTGCACATAATGGCGCGTATAATAAAGTATAACGCAAGACAAAATATAAGAAAGAATGTGCTATTATGGGAGCTGTCAATGTTACCGTTCGCGTCGATGAGGAAACCAAACGCGATTTTGATTCTTTCTGCGATAACGTAGGCATCAACATCACTACGGCGTTCAATATGTTTATCAAGGCGACCTTGCGAACTCGTCAACTGCCGTTTATCGTTACGGATGTTGAAACGCAAAATCAAGCGCGGCAAGAGCTGAAAAAGGCGTTCAACGCGGCGCAAGAACAGTCCGTCATCAACGGCACGGATAAAATGACTATGGAGGAAATAGACGCGGAAATCGCGGGTTACAGGCGGGAAAAGCGAGCGACAAGAGGATGAACGTCGTTTTGGATACGAATATCATCGTATCGGCGGCGCTGTCACCGGACGG
>JAISAA010000019.1 GCA_031266955.1 Oscillospiraceae bacterium
TCAATTACCGGGCCGAGCGGAGCGTTTGTGTTCATAGCGTCAGCTTCCTTTGCGGTTATTTGCGCCGCGTTTTACTTATCCCGCCGCCCCGGCTGAGAGAGAACTCGCGCGGGCCGTCCAGCCGCTTTTCGAGCAGCCGTATGAGCCGCGAGGACACGAACGTGAGCAGCAGATATATCGCGGCGGCAATCAAAAACGGCTCATAAGTGCGGTAATACGAGCCGCGTATCGCGCGCGTGGCGTAAAACAGCTCCGTGACTGTTATCACGTTGAGCACGGACGAGTCTTTCAGATTCACGACGAATTCGTTGCCCGTCGCGGGCAGGATGTTGCGTATCGCTTGCGGCAGAACGACGTAGAGCATCGTTTTCCAATGATTCATACCGACGGCCTTTGCCGCCTCGCTCTGCCCGGGGTCGATAGACTGTATCCCGCCGCGCACGATCTCGGCCATATACGCGCCGGTGTTCAGCGTGATGACGACGAGGCCGGCGGGCAGCGCGGCGATATTTATCTTAGCGAATTCCGTGAGCCCGTAATATATCAGCATAGCCTGCACCATCATCGGCGTCCCGCGCAAAACCTCCGTATATACCGCCAAAAGCGCGTTTACAAAGCCCAGAAGCGCCGAGCGGGGGGAACCCCCTGTTTTCCCCCCGGCGCGCCTCGGTATCGTGCGCGCGACGCCGATGAAAAGCCCGATCACAAAGCCCGCCGCCGTGCCGATAACGGCAAGCAGCACAGTCATCCCCGTCCCCTTGAGAAACTGGAGCCAGTATTTATCTATAAACAGCGCTATCCATTCAAGCGCAGACCTTTCGGCGGGCATATTGATCAACCCTTTCGCTTAACGTGCCGCGTTGCTGGGCCCGGGGAGGGCGAACACATAGGTTCGCCCCTACTTAATCCGCAAGCGGCTGCCGCATCACCGCGTCGCGCATGATTTGGGCGCGCTCGTCTTCTGAGATGCCGGCGAGGATCGCGTCAACGGCGGCTTTTAAGCCGCCGTCGCTTTTGCGCACGCCGACGGAGACGGGGACTTCCTCGCCGAAGCCGGAGCCGGCGTCGAATGCGATGTACGTTACTTCGGGGTTCGAGAGCTCGGCGGCGAGCGCCGTCGGGCGTTCGGCGATATAGCCGTCGATCTTGCCGGACGTCAGCGACATCAGCATCGTCGGGAAGTCTGCCATGGCCTCTTGCTTGTCAACGCCGTCGATCTTATCGACGAGGTCGTAATGCAGCGTGCTGAGCTGTCCCGTTATTTTGGCGCCGGCGAAGTCACTGAGAGATGCGGCGTTGGCGTAAGGGCCGTCCTTCATCACTACTATCACTACGTCAGAAATCCAATATACGTCGGTGAAGTCGATCGTCTCGCGGCGGTCGGGCGTGTCGGTCATACCGGCGATTATGAGGTCTATCATTCCTGACGTCAGGCTCGGCGGAAGACCGTCCCACTCTGTTTTAACGACCTCGAGGCGGCTGCCGAGCCCGTCCGCTATGATTTTCGCGATTTGAACGTCGTATCCGTCGGCGTAAGCGCCGCCGCCGATGGGGACTGAGAATTCCGTTTCCTCAAACTGCGTCCAGTTGTACGGAGCGTATTCGCATTCCATACCGATGCGGATGACCTCCGGCGGCGTGAAGTCCGCGGATTCCCCGTCGGACTCTCCGGGAGTCCCGGCGTCCGGGGTCGGGGATACGGTCTGAGCGCCGGAGTCCGGCGCGTCTGTTTTGCCGCAGGCGGCAAAGACCGAAACCAGCAGGAGCGCGAGAAGCAGTGCTATTGTCTTTTTCGTTTTCATTGTGATACCTCTTTCGTTTTTTTCGTTTTTAAGACTTCTTATCCAAGGCGGTCACGGGTCCGCCGTGACGTCGCCGTGAACGCTTTTTATCTGTACGGGAGCCCGGACGTCCGCGCTCGCTCCGATCACTACGGACGAGAGTATGAGCCCGCCGCCGAGTATGAGGCGTAAGCTCAACGCGTCATATCCAACGGCGACGGAGAACACCGCGCCGAACAGCGCCTCCATCGAAAGTATTATCGCCGCCGCGCCGGAGGATATATATCTCTGCGCGGAGGTCTGCATAACATAACACAGCCCCGTCGAAAGTATCCCGAGAAACGCCGCGCTTACAGCGCCGGACGGCGACAGCAGAGCGTTAAGATCGCCGCGCGTGATAAGCAGCGGCGCGAGCGCGCCGGAGATAGACGGCGCCGCCGCCGCG
Source organism: Oscillospiraceae bacterium (assembly GCA_031266955.1). Classification (GTDB taxonomy): domain Bacteria; phylum Bacillota; class Clostridia; order Oscillospirales; family Oscillospiraceae; genus JAIRRO01. The sequence goes on from JAISAA010000019.1 coordinate 2,227, forward strand.
ATTACCCACGCTAAAAGCGAGAGCGCCAGCGTCGTCAGGGCCGCCGTGAAAATCTCAATAAACAGCAGCAGTCTGTAATCCATTTCGCCGACGAAAGCCTCCGTCGCCACCATCTGCGCGGCGAACAGCACGGCGCACACAAGCGTCCACAAATCCCCGGCGCGGAACGAAACGCCCCCGTACAGATCAAGCGACAGCGCCGCGACCCCGATAAAACAAATGAGCGACGCGAAATAAGCCGAGCGCGGCAAGCGCCGCTTGAAAACAAGCTTCCATAAAAACGGCGTGATAACAACGTAAGCCGCCGTGATAAGCGCGTTGTTCGACGGCGTAGAGAGCTTCAGCCCCAGGGTCTGCGCGAGAAAGCTCAGCGCGAGTATTACGCCGACGGGCGCCGCCCGGCGAAACGCCGCGAGCGAGAAGCCCCGGCGTATCGTTCCGCGGAACATCACGCCTGTCACTAACGACGCGACGGAGAATTTTATCAGCATAAGCCCCGCCGGGCCGAACCCCGCGTCAAGCGCCGCCTGCGAGAACACAAAGCCCGCACCCCATATCGCGGACGTCAGCGCAAGCGCGAGCTTTGCCGCGAAAGCTGTTTTCCTGATGCTGTCCTTTCCTCTCAGAACGACTCTCCTTTCCGGATCCGCCCCTCTTTGTTCCGCTGAAAGCGTTTTGCCGCAGCGCTTTTCGGGACGCTTCGTGCTTTTTCGCGTATTTTAGCACAATGTCCGCGACAATGCAACAGCATTCGGGAGCAGCCTCGGGCCGACGCCGGAGCGCCCGAATCGAGGATTTTATGTTGACAACCGGCCCGCGGCGTGATAACATTACTCTCGCGCGGACGCACGCCGGTGTGGCGGAACAGGCAGACGCCCGGGACTTAAAATCCCGTGAGGGCAACCTCGTACCGGTTCGAACCCGGTCACCGGCACCACGTATGATAATTACGAAAATTTCTCCATATCATCCCGGATGTTTTGTATTTGAACATCCCATTTTGCCTTGAAAGACGCACTTACAGACAGACAGATAATCATTACGACGCAAAATACCGATGTAACGCCGAATATAACCGAACGGGCGCCGCTCGAAAGGGGCGCTAAAAGCTGGCTTGTGAGAAAGTTAGACATCATATGGGTGAAAGCGGCGGCGAGAACGCTTCGGTTTGCGGCGATATAAACAAAACTTACAATGAAAGAAAGCAGCGTATTAAAAGCAACATAAAGCAAGGCTTCCCATACAGAGCTTTGCAGCATTTGATACTGCGCCTGTCCCGGCGTAAAAAACCAGGCTAAATGCCAGGCCGTCCAGATGATCCCCAGTATGAGAGACGCGCGTAAAAATCCGAAGCGATAAAACAGCCTGTCCAAAGAATAGCCGCGCCAGCCGAATTCCTCATTCAACGGCCCGGATACCAGGCTTAACAGGAGCATAACAAATATCATTGCCGGGTTTGCCGTCGCGGCGCGGATCCATTCCATACCGGGTTTTTCAAATCCAAACACATATACGCTCAACAGAACGCCGACCGCCGCGATGCCCGCAAAAAAGAAAACGGGAAAAATAAAGCCTGTCGCTCCCGCTCGTTTTGGCGAAAAACACCTTGCGAAATAATCCCGCCGGGCTTCTTTTGGATAGGTTAAAAACACCAAGGCGAGTCCGACAACAGACGGCGCCCCGCCGCCGAAATAGAAAATGAATGTGCCTGACGGTGTTCCCGTAATGCCCAGAAATACAGGTATAAATCCTGCCGCCCAAGTCCATATAAGTGTGGCGGCAAAAAATATGATCAAATTCTTTGTTGAATTATAGCCTTTATATTTGCGATTTTTGGATACAAGCATATTATTCCGTTCCTATCGGCGCATAGCCCGTTTTTTCTATTATTTCCTGTCCCTGACTCGACAGTATCCAATCTATCAATAGTTTTGCGCCGCCCTCCGGCTCGCCGTTTGTTACGGCGTAGAAATCGGCGACAAAGGGATACGTCCCGTTTCGGATATTCTCCGCCGAAGGCTCCGCGCCGTTTACGCTGAGTAGTTTCGCACCGGGATTCGCGTACATCGTTGCGGCGAAAAATCTGTACGAATATCCGATGGCCGGTTGCACGCCCCGCCACTCGACCGATATCTGCTTCATCAGGCTGTTTGCGCCGATCAGTCCGGCGTCAGGCAGCGGCTGCGGCGCTTGTATCGGAAGCTCTCCCATGATCGCTTGCAACCCGGTTTGACTGCCCGAGCCCTCGGGACGCTGAAACGCGATAATACGCCCTCCCTCGTTCCAGCCGAGAGTTCCCCAATAAGCTGTTTTTCCCGAATATATATTGCGTATTTGCCGGTACGTGACGTTATTTACGGGATTCTCTTTCCCGGCTAAAAACACAAAGGCCTCGCGCCCTATCGGGGTAAAACGCAAATCCGCCCCGGCATCCCTCGCGGCGGCAAGCTGCCGTTCCGACGGTCCCGCGACGAAAATAACGTCCCGCTCTCCCGCTATGATCGCCTCATACGCGCCGCGCGTATTCGTGCAAAGAACCTTATCCTGCGAGAACGCGTTTTCATCGTACACTGCCTCCGCGAAAGCGGCGTAAACCGGATAAAGCGCCGTCGCCCCGTCCAGCACGGGCAAATCACCGGCAAGGCGCAGCTCGGAGCTTTCATCGAGCTTTGCCGTTTTGGAGTTTTCTGAAAAAGGGGCGTACAAGGTCAAATCCGGCACCGCCTCGGCTCCGTCCGGCACGGTCGTATTGATCCACCAATTGCCCCGCAGCGCCGTCGGAAACAGCGCGACGGATAAGATGACGAGCAGCGCGACCGCCGCCGTGACCGGAACAAGCCGCCTCACGCGCTTCATCCACAAAACAGCAGTCGTCCCGGCCGCACCGGTCAGCGCCAAAGCGACCGGAAGCATCCCTACGATATTATCGACATCGCCGAACGCGGTCAAATATTCAAATTTATAAAGCGCATATACGCCCGCGCCCCACGCGAAAAGCGTAACGACGGCGCGGAGTATTATCCCTAATTTCCTGATCATCACATATCCTGCCGTATACCGCCGTGTCCTGCTACATCAACGAAATGACTCCGGTCATCGCCCCGATAGCGAGCACGACGATTAAAGCCACCGGAATGAGCGGTAAAACGATCGCAATGATCGCGAGTGTTTTTCCGGCCGTGCCTATCCTGTCCTTTCCTCGGCCCAGAGCCGTAACGCCCGTCACTATCCCGGCTAACGGCAGCAGTATCGTAAAAAGTGTTTCAAGCCCACCCGCTCCTGACCCGGACGCGATAAAAACAACATATAATAGAATCGGGACAATGTCGAGCGCCAACGCGATGAGCGGCAAGCCTATTTCCTTCTTGCGGCGCGCTGCGGTCTCCGGGGCCGCGTCCCGCGTATCCCTGAATTTATTCTCCATCAACACTCTACCCTTCTTACTTCAAACTTCAAATCGCCTATCTATAAATCATTATATATAATACCGGGGCGGTTTGCAAGCGGCTTTTGAATTTTTTCGCTCTTGTCAACGCCGGGCGGGTGTGTTATTATGGATGCGAAATAGCTTTTAAAGAATCGCGGAGAGCAGTGATGCATATGAAAAACAAGCACCAAAACAGCAATTATAAGCACGAGGACAGGGCGTCCCGCGCGGCGGCGGCAAAAGCCGCGGGAGCGCCGCCGCGAAAAAACGCGCCGTCGCCGGAGGAAATGCAAGCAAGACTGAAAAAGGCCAAACGCAACCTTATACGCCGGGGCCCGATCTTAGCTATCCTGATGCTGTTCTCTCTCTTTATGCTGCAACGCCGGAAACCGCCCGAGATCGTTTTCGCGGAGCGCTCTTTTATCAGCTTTTACAGCGAAAAGAGCGGCGATACCGCGGTTTTATTTGACGGGAGCGTGAGCGGGCGGCGTCTGCCCGGACGCGTGATTCTTGAACAGACCTCGCTTGACGGGCTCGTCTACGCCGCGCTTACGGACGCTCCGGAAGCGCCGCTCTGGATAATCTCGCAAAACGCCTCGGACGCCGCTTCCTCGGAAATTACGCCTGAAATCATTGCCACCGACGTGTCGGTTTTCGACCTCGCGCCCGGCGGCGGGGCCGTCGCATACCGCTCCGACAGAAACGGCGGCGTGACGGTTTACAATATCTCCGCGCGTTCTTCGGCGCCGATTACTTCCGACCCCATTTCAGGCGGTATGTTTTCACTCACATTTTCAGGCATTATCGACGATCTTGAAAACCCCGGACCCGTGATAAGCTCGCCGGGCGGCACGGAGACGGTGCTCAAGGCACACGGCGCTCTTTTCCTGTGGAACGGCGGCACTCCAATGCCGCTGGGAGGAAGTTACACGCCAATCGCCGTCCCCGACGGCGGCGAATACGTATACGCTTACGCGGACGGCGGCGCCGGAACCGCTGAGCTGTACCGCCTTTCCGCCGACAACGCCGCGCTGCTCGCGCCCGACGCGTCTTTAGACGCGGGCTTCGTTGTAAGCCGGGACGCCGCGCAGATATTGTACCACACGGCGGATAACCGCGCGCACATATCGGACGGCGCCGGCGCTACATATGATATCGCCGGAGAAGGCGCAACTTATCCCCTCACACAGCCGGGCGGTATAACGCGCCGCGAGGCGGCGGGCGTTTCTGTTTCGATTTATCACGGTTCGTCGCTGCTCGAAGCGGTTTACGAAACGCTCGGCGCGGACGGCGAACGCTCGCTTTACGCCGTCGCCGCCGACGGCAGCTCCAAGCGGTATATCGCCGGGGCGGACTCGGAATTTATGGTGCGCTCCAACGGCGGCTCCGCGTATTACGTGAGAAACGGCGCGCTGAACTTATTTCAAAACTCGTCCAAGGGCGGCTCGACGCACAAGCTTGACGACAATGTTTCATCCGCGCTTGTCATATCGTCCGACCAAAAGCGCGTGTTCTACATCAACAACACCGGCGAGCTGCGGACGCTGAAGGGCAAAGGCGGCCCTAAGCTTATAACCGACGGCGCGGAATATCTGACCTCGGCGGAGGACAAGGGCGCGTTTTATCTCAGCGGCGGCGCGCTGTACCGTTACGACGGCAGCCGGAGCGTAAAACTCGCAGACAAGGCGCTGTCCGTCGCGGTCTATCCCGGAACGGTGTGTTATTTCGCGCCCTCGGACTACGGCGACGGGCAGTTCTCGGATGTTTATGTTTCCTCGGACGGTGAGACTTTTACGCTTGCGGCGGAGGGTGTCGCTATGGCTCTGTAGAGCTCTTTCTCTTTGAGACGTGTGATTTAACGTGCGTGCGCGCACGGGGAATGCCGCGTATGCGGCAACATTTTTTGCGCCTGCGCGGCGCGGCGCCTCATTTCTTTGCGGAAAGAAATGGGGGAAAGAACCGCCAAAGGGGACACCCCTTTGGAAACCCCAAATCGCGGGGGTTTACGGGGGTTGTTCGCGGCTGATGGGTGCGGCGCTGTCATTTGCGGGCTGTATCGGGGGGCATGGTGCGGCAGCGCTCTATGTCCACACGCGAATCGGCTCGTTTCGCTACCGCCCTACTGTGCGAATGGTAGTACTGCAAAATATCTAAAACTTGTCGTAAAAAGACATAGCTTCAATGCATCGCAACGAAAAAGAGCGGCATTTTCTGACAACTTTTAGACGTTTCGGCATACTACGGACGGGGGAATTGCCGCGCGAATGCGCATTCCCCGTACGCGCGGATGTGTGATTTAACGCGCGTGCGCGCACGGGGAACGCGCCGCACAGGCGCGACGGGGACACAGGCGCAACAGCAAGTTTTTTGTTGCAAATTACATTAACATCCGGGTTTTGCGAACTTTTCAAAAAAACTCTTGCATTCCCGCGCGGGACGCTGTATAATGCAACCATCTTAATTTTGAAAGGGGGAATGCGCGTGGAACCTAAGAATTTCTTTCAGGTCCTGTCAGAGGAAGCGCCCGACGTTAACGCCGCGTTTTTCGATCTGACAAACAAGCTGCAGTCAAATGGAGGTCTTGACGCGAAAACTTTCAATCTCATCTACATAGGGATTCAAGCGTCGCGCGGAGAGGTCGCTTCCGTTGTCGGTCACACGATGATGGCAAAGCAGGCCGGCGCGACGCGGGAAGAGATCCGCGACACGATCCTTCTGACACTGATGGCTATCGGCATCAACGGGGTGGCGTCCTGCCTTGTCCCGGCCCTTGAGGCTTACGACAGGTAAAAGTCAATCGACCATTCCCCGGGCTCGGCCTGGAAGAAAAGACTCCGGGAGGCGTTTTCGCCTCCCGGAGTTCTTTTTTGCGCGGGAAGCCAAGCCGCGCGATACAACGCTCCGTTGTTTTGATATCGCGAATCCGTAGCTTTACAAACAGGCTCCGGCGCGAGATAATATGCGCACGGTACCGAAATTTATTTTACGGAGGACACGATAATGACAGAAGACATCCGGTTTAACATACGCCGTCTGCGGCGTGAACGGAATTGGACGCAGGAGGACCTCGCCGAGCTGCTCGGCGTGACGGGTCAGGCGGTGTCCAAGTGGGAATCCGGCGCGGGTCTGCCGGACGTTTCACAGATTCTGCCGCTGGCAAACGCCTTCGGCGTGACGACGGACGCAATTCTCAGCGCGGGCGGTAATATCAGCGCCGAGGAGGCAAAGCGCCTAATCAACGAGCTGCTCGACAAGTCGAGCCCGCCCGGCGCCCACATATCCGAGGGGTATGACGACATCGCGGCGCTCGTGCGGCAGTACCCGAACAACTTAACGCTGTGCTATGAATCGTGCGGCTACTTCGCGAATCTTGCCGCAGTCTGGCACGAAGAACACGACCCGCGCGAAGCCGAGGTCATCGCGGAATGTGAGCGCGTGTGCAATATTATGCTGCAATACGACCGCAATCTGACGCACCTCGGGTACGCGTACGGCTGCCTGTCGTCGATGTGCATCCTGCGGGGCGACTTTGAAAAAGCGGAGGAGCACGCCCGCTCGCTTGACTTCAACTGGGGCTGCGCGCAATACAGTATCGCGCACTTAAAGCGCCAATCGGGCGAGCGCGACGAAGCGATACGTCTGTATCAGTACGCGATCAACAACGCGATGTACCTTTTGGGCAATTCGATCTCCTCGCTCGGACTGCTGTATCAGGAGCGCGGCGAGCACGAGGACGCGCTGACCGTTTTCCGATCCGTTGACGGTCTTATCAAGGCGATATACAAAGACGAAGCTCACACGCCGCCGCTTGACAATTTCAGATGCGAGCTGTACTGCGCGCGCAGCCAATACGAGCTGGGTGACCTCGACGGCGCGATGGACACGCTTGAGCAAATGTATGCCCGGCATATGGCGGGGCGCGGCGACAGGACGGCGCGTGTGCGCACGCCGCTGCTTCGCGACGTCGGTCACAGCAGCTGGAGCGACACCTACGACTACGACGGCGCTTACAGTATGCGCTTCGCGCTTGACGGCAAATGGTTCGCGTTTGAAAAGCTGCGAAATACGGAACGTTTCCGCGCGCTGCAAGCAAAAGTAGACTCTATGACGCCGACGGCTTAACGGCGTTCATAATATGCCCCCGCCGCCCGTTACAGGCGGCGGGGGCGGCGCGGCGTATGATTTACGGGCTGTTGCTTATGGTGCCTGCCGCAGCGTTCAGAAATACTGTTATTCCGCAGGCGATCATTGATACAGCAAGGCCTATCAGCAGCCCTTTCGCGAACCCCAGTATGTGGGGCTTTGGGTCTTTATATTCTTTTTCCATGTCTTCTGTGCCGGGGATGATGATTTTTTTACTGC
>JAISAA010000026.1 GCA_031266955.1 Oscillospiraceae bacterium
CTGTCTGTGTTCACTTTCACTTGTACGTCCTCCAATATGGTCGTTGGCGGGCGCGTCAGACATATTCGGTTTTCCGTTACGAAACGCGCCCTGCCTTTTTTGACAAGACCACGCGCGCGCTTTGCGTACGTGGGATCGTATTCGTTGCCGAGTTCATCCGTGACAGTGACATTTTTTATAATGGGTGTCACCCCCTTGCAGCGCCGCGCACGCGCGGACGCTTGATTTGACGTGCCCATGGGCACGAGGAACGCGGCGCCGGAAGCGCCGCGCGGGCCGCGCGGTTATTTTTAATGGGAGCGACCCCCGCCCGCACTGCTATCATAACACGTTTCCCGTGCTTGTCAACAAAAAATTGCAGCAAAAAATTGCAGGAGGTACGGAGATTATGGACTTACGGCTTGTGCATCCGGAAAAGACGTGGTATACTCTCCAAGAAATGTTTATTATGTGAGGGGCGGATTACGGTTATGATCGGAGATTTCAAACGTTTTGATATGGCGAGGCGCCCGACTCCGCAGCGTCGGTATTTAACGCCCGTGACGTGGGCGCTGAGCTTCCCCGTGAAGTGGATGAAAAGCTCTAAGATCGTAAAGACCGATATGGACGGCGTAAAGCCGCCGTATCTCCTGCTGTGCAACCACAACGCGTTCATCGACTTTATGATAATGACGGCGGCGATATTTCCGCGCCGCGCGAGCTACGTCGTAGCCATCGACGGCTTTATCGGCATAGAATGGCTGCTGAGAAACGTCGGAGGTATCGGTATCCGAAAATTCACAAGCTCCGTGCAGCTCGTGAAAAATATGCTGCACGCAAAGGAGAACGGCCAGATCATCGCGCTGTTCCCGGAGGCGCGTTATTCGCTGTGCGGCACGAACGCCGTCCTGCCGGACTCGATAGGCAAATTCATACGGCTGCTCGACGTCCCCGTCGTGACGCTGATAATGCACGGACACCACATAGCAAATCCTTTCTGGGGCAAAAAGCGTCACGTGCGCGACCTGCGCGCGGAAATGCGCCCGCTTTTCACGCGCGCGCAGACGCAGACGCTGTCCGTCGGTGAGCTCAACTCGCGCGTGCGCGAGGCGTTCGTATACGACGACTTCAAATGGCAGCGCGAGAACGGCATCGAGATAAAAAGCCGCGACAGGGCGGCGGGACTGCACAAGGTGCTCTATCAGTGCCCGAGCTGCGGCACGGAATACCGTATGAGCTCCGCGCGAGACGAGCTCTGGTGCGAAGAGTGCGGCAAGCGCTGGCATATGACGGCGCTCGGCGGGCTGCGCGCCGAAAACGGCGAAACGGAATTCCCCCACGTGCCCGACTGGTACGAGTGGGAACGGGAAAACGTCCGGCGCGAGGTCCGGGACGGGACGTACTCGGTGGAGGTCGCGGCGCGCGTGGATTCGCTGCCGAACGCGCGCGGCTTCATAGACCTCGGCCGCGCCGTGCTCGCGCACAATATGAACGGCTTCACGCTGCGCGGTACATACGACGGCGAGCCGTACACCGAGCGCTGGAAGCCGCTTTCTACATACTCCTGCCACATAGAATATAACTACAAAAAGCACGGCCGCGACTGCGTAGACCTGAACACGCCGAGCGACACGCTGTACATATACCCCGAGGGCAGAAACGTCTCCGTGACGAAAATATCCCTCGCAACTGAGGAACTATATAATCAGGCATCCGCGCGCATTTCGCGCGACGTCGCGGCAAAGGCCGCCAACGAATAGGTTTATTATTTATGTTAGAAAATATCCTTGTGATCGTCCTATTGTTCGCGGTCAGCGCGGGCGCGGCGGCGAATCTGGCGGTTTCCCTGAAAAACAAGCGCGCAAACGCCCCGGAGCTCGAAAAGCTCGCGTCCGAAGCGGCGCGCGAAGCCTCCGAGCTCATACGGCTCGGGGACGAGATAAAACGTCTCGATACGCTGCTCCGCGAGGAATTCGCGCGAAACCGCGCGGAGCGGCAGGAATCGGACAGAGCGAGCCGTGAAGAGCTCTCCGGCGCGCTGAAGGTCAACCGGGACGAGCTGTCAGGCGCGCTGAAGGAAACGCGCGATACGGTCGAAACGCGCCTGCGGCGCATACAGGAAGACAACGCCAAGCAGCTTGAGGAAATGCGCAAAACAGTAGACGAAAAGCTCCGCGAATCCGTCGAAAAGCGCTTCGACGAGTCGTTTAAGCTCATAAGCGACAGGCTTGAGCAGGTCCACCGCGGGCTCGGCGAGATGCAGTCTCTCGCCTCCGGCGTCGGCGACCTGAAAAAGGTTCTCACGAATGTCAAAACGCGCGGAAGCCTCGGCGAAATTCAGCTCGGCGCGATATTCGAGCAGATATTGTCGCCCGAACAATACGAACGCAACGCCGCCGTGAAGCAGGGCAGCCAAGAGCGCGTGGAATACGCCGTGCGCCTGCCGGGCGGCGACGGCGGCCCCGTGCTGCTGCCCGTGGACTCCAAGTTCCCCATCGAGGACTATCAGCGCCTGATCGACGCCTACGACCAGAACGCCGACGTCGAAACGGCGTCCCGCCAATTCGAGACCGCCGTCAAAAAGAACGCGAAGGAAATACGCGGCAAGTACATAAACCCGCCCGTGACGACTGATTTCGCGATAATGTTCGTCCCGACCGAAGGCCTTTACGCCGAAATTTTGCGCCGCCCCGGACTTTTCGAGCTTTTGCAGAGGGATTACCGGATCACGGTCGTCGGCCCGGCGAACACGGCGGCGTTTTTAAGCAGCCTGCAAATGGGCTTCCGCACGCTCGCCATCGAAAAAAGGTCGAGCGAGGTATGGGAGCTGCTCGGCGCCGTAAAAACGGAGTTCGGCAAATTCGGCGGCGTGCTCGACGGCATAAAAAACAAAATAAACGCCGCGGCGAACGAGCTCGACCGCGTAGGCGTGCGCTCGCGCGCGATAGAACGCCGCCTGCGCGGCGTGGAAGAAATTGAGCCTGGCCGCGCCGACGCGCTTCTTGCGCCGGGCGCGGTACAAGAGGACGTGTGATTGAACCTGCGTGCGCGCACAGAAAACGCGCAGGCGCATAATCGCAAGAAATAATGTTCGCAGTATGCGCACGCCGCCGCTGTTGACAAATCCGATGCGGCGTGGTACAGTAGCTTCAATAGTATCAATAAAATTTATGCCGCCTGTCACGGCGGCGGAACGGAGTTTTTTATGAGCTGGAAGCTAAAACCGATCACGCCTCGCGTGGCGAGGCAGCGCGAAGCGTACCGCGACACGACGCCGGAGATTTGTCTCGCGCGCTATAAGATACTCACAGAGTTCTATATAGGCCACCCCGAGCTGGGCGGCATCCTGCGCCGGGCGAAGGCGATGCGCGCGATTTTCGAGAACATCCCCGTCCGCATCGGCGACGACGAGGTCATCGTCGGCGCGCAGTCCGCGAAATACCGCGCCGGGGCGCTGTATCCCGAAAACTGCGTCACGTTTATCAGAAGCGAGGTCGGCGGCGGCACGATCAGAACGCGCAGCATCGACCCGTACCGGATATCCGACGAGGATATGCGGTACATAAACGACACGATCGGCTACTGGGAAAAAAGCGAGAGCACCTACGCAAAAACCTTGGCATACTACCCCGAGCAATACGCGTCGCACGACTTCAACGGCGTCACAATGGTCGGACGCATGGGTATCAGCGACACGCCCGTCGGGCACTTTGTCACAGGGTACGACAAGGCGGTGCGCGTCGGCTTCAAGGCTATCAAAGAGGACGCCGACCGCCGGCAGGCCGAAATACTTGAGAGCGGTATGCCCGGCGATACGCTGAACCAATACAATTTCTACCGCGCCGTGTCCATAGTCAGCGAGGGGATGATCGCGCTGACAAAGCGCTACGCGCGCCTCGCCGAGGAAAAGCTCGCCTCGGAACGCGACCCGGCGCGCCGTAAGGAACTCGCGCTGATGGCCGAAACGCTGAACTGGACGATGGAAAACCCCGCGCGCAGCTTCATAGAGGCGCTTCAATGCCTGTATATGTATCAAACGTGCCTGTGCTTAGAAGCTAATATGCACGGCATCACGTTCGGCCGCGTCGATCAGTATTTGGGCGACTATTTAGAGCGCGACCTCGCGAGCGGCGCGATCACGGAGGAATACGCGCAGGAGCTTTTGGATCTGTTCTACCTGAAGGTCGCCGAGATGAACAAGCCGTGGAGCGAAGGGGCGACGCAGTCCGCGCCCGGCTACACCTCCGGGCAGATAATGTGTATGGGCGGCGTCGATAAGGACGGAAACGACGCGTCGAACAAGGTGACGTATATGATGCTCCAGTCGATGGCGCGGCTCGTCCTGCACGACCCGCCGCAGTCCCTGCGCGTCCATAAAGACACGCCGCCGGAGCTGTGGGAAGCCGCGATTGAAACGACGAAGATATGCGGCGGCGTCCCGACGTTTGAAAACGACGACATTATCATCTCAGCGCTGATGAAACGCGGCTTCACATTGGAGGACGCGCGCAATTATTCGCCGATAGGCTGCGTCGAGCCGGGCGGGAACGGCAACGACTGGCCCGCCTGCGGCGGCACCGGAAGTATGTCGTATATCAATATGCCAAAGGCCGTCCTGCTCGCCGTCAACAACGGCGTCATAGATAATTCCAAGGCCGTCGGCCCCGCCACGGGGTATCTGTACGAGATGGAGAGCTTCGAGCAGATCAAAGAGGCGTATCATAAACAGATGGAATTTTTCGTCCGCTGGCACGTCATCATAATGAACAACGCGGAATATACAACGCGCGAGCTGCTGCCGCTCCCCGTAGTCTCATCGACAATGGGCGGGTGTATGGAAAAAGGTATGGACGTAATGCACGGCGGCGCGAAGTACAACGGCACAGGCATTCCCGGCATCGGCATAGGCAACGTCACGGACTCGCTGTTCATAATAAAGCACCTGTGCTTCGACACGAAAAAATGCACGACGCGCGAGCTGTACGACGCGCTTAAAAACAACTGGGCGGGCTATGAAGACCTCCAACAGTATATAAAGAACTCCTGCCCGCATTACGGAAACGCGGTCCCGGAGGTGGACGAGATCGCCGCGTGGGCGGCGGAGGATTTCGCAAAAATCGTCACGGCGCATTCCGGGCCGCGGGGCGGCTACACCGCCGCGATGTTCCCCGTCACGGCGCACGTAATGTTCGGCGCGATGACGGGCGCGACGCCGGACGGGCGCAGCGCGGGCGTCCCGCTGGCGGACGGCATATCGCCCGTGCAGCAGATGGACACGAACGGCCCGACGGCCGTGGTTCGCTCCGTCGCCGCCATAGAACAGACAGCGTTCGCCAACGGCACGCTGTTCAATATGAAATTCAGCCCCTCAGCGCTGAACGGGCGGGACGGCGCGCAAAAGCTCAGCCGCCTGATCCAAACGTATTTCGACCTGGGCGGTATGGAGATTCAGATCAACGTATTGTCCACGGAAACGCTCCGCGCGGCGCAGCGCAACCCCGGCGAATACAAGAACCTCGTCGTGCGCGTGGCGGGCTTTTCGGCCTATTTCGTCGAAATGCACCTCGACGCGCAGGAGGATCTGATCAACCGTACCGTGTTAGACGTGTAGGGGGCGACGGCGATTGCCCCGCCAAATCATAAAGGGGGAGAATAATATGTACCGATACAGACCGATCAGCGAAAGAATACAGCGAATGCACGACCTCATCCGCGACCGCGTGATACAGTCGGACGCGGAGACCGCCGTTATCATAACGGAAAGCTGGCGGGAAAATGAGGGCTTGCTGCCGTATCTGAAACGCCCCAAGGCGCTCAAAGCAGTCTGCGAACGGATGACCGTCCGCGTGGAGGACTTTGAGATGATCGTCGGAAACACGAGTAAAAATTTCTGCGGAACAGGCTCGTCGCCGGACTGGGGCGGCGCCGGTATAATGCCGTGGATAATTGACAGCGGCGCCTGGGCGCTGCGCGACGACGGCTTGTACCATAACCCCGACGACGAGGCGATGCGAATGAGCATCGCACCCGAGGACGTCGAGGCGTTCAGAGAGATCGCGCCCTTCTGGCAGGGCAAAACCTATAACGACGTGGCGGCGGCGTGGCAGCCCCCCGGCTACGAGGAGCTGGCGCGAATGAACGTATCCGCCACAAAAGTGGGCGCGCCGCTGCTTATGATGCCCAGCGGACACCTCACGCCCGGCTTTACGAAGATCATAGAGCGCGGCTACGGCGAAATCCGTAAACAGGCGCAGGACTGGTTAGACGCGCACGTCAATGACCTCATGGGCGACGACGCGCAAAAGGTCCTGTTCTACACAGCAATTGTGATGTCCTGCGACGCCGCGTCAACGCTCCTGAAACGCTACGGCGCGAAATGCCTTGAAAAGGCCGCCGAATGTACCGACGCCAAGCGAAAAGCCGAATTAGAGTCTATGGCGGACAGCCTGACGTGGATAAGCGAAAATCCCTGCCGCAGCTTACGCGAGGCGTGCCAGGCGGCGATAACATACCAGTATCTGCTGCGGCTGGCGTTCATCGGCGATATCGGCTCGTTCGGGCGCGTAGACCAATACACGTGGCCGTACCTGAAGCAAGACCTCGAAGCCGGCAGGCTCACAATGGATGAAGCGCAAGAGATAATGGACTGCTTCTATCTCAAAATAAACTCGATGTACGGCGGCGGCGCGGGCGGCGGCGACCTCGTCAAGATAATCGGCATCGGCAACACGTATCTGCACAATACTATCGGCGGGATCGACCCGAAAACGGGCGAGGACGCGTCGAACCCCGTCACGTTTATGGTTCTCGAGAGCGTCGCGCGGCTCAGCCTGCACGATCCGACGATCTCGCTGCGTATAAACAAAAACACGCCGCCCGAGCTGTGGGCGCTGGCGCTTGAGACCTCAACAAAAGTCGGCGGCCTGCCGCTGTTCCAGAACGACGACGTGATAATCCCCGGTATCATGTCAGAGCTCGGCTTCAGCTTAGAGGACGCACGCGACTACGCGATAATCGGCTGCCAGGAGATAACGGGCTCCGGCAACGATTATTCAGCCGCGAACGGCGTCGCGCCGCCGCACGCGTCCATACACTACTCGGCGCTGCTGTGCACCGCGCTCAACGACGGCAAAAATCCGTTCAACGGCGAGCAGAGCTCGATACACACGGGCTATCTCTACGAGATGAAGTCGTTTGACGAGGTCCGCGAGGCGTGGCGCAGCTTGGCGCGGTACTATCTGAAAGCGCAGGTCAGTCTGAACAATTATCTGGAGAATCTCGTGCAATACCACACGCCGCAGGCGATCTTGTCGCTGTCGTTAGACGGATGTATGGAGCGCGGCCTCGACTGCACGGCGGGCGGCGCGAAATACAACTCCTACGGCGGCACCGCCACGGGGCTGGCGACCGTCGCGGATTCGCTCACGGCGATCAAGTATATGGTGTTCGACAAAAAGCTGTGCTCGGCGCGCGAGCTGTATGACGCGATCATGGCCGACTGGCAGGGCTTTGAGCCTCTGCGCCAGCTCGTTATAAACGAAGTCCCGCATTTCGGCAACGCCGACCCGTACGCCGACGAACAGATGACGTGGGTGATAAACACATATTACAACGCCTGCCGCGAGTGCTATTCCTCGCGTACCAAGATATTCAAGGCGGGGCTGTACGGCGCGGCGGATCACGTGGGACAGGGCTACACGACGTGGGCGACGCCGGACGGGCGTCTCGCCGGAACGCCGATAGCGGACGCGGCGTCCCCTGTACAAAACCGCGACACAAACGGGCCGACGGCGGTGTTCACGTCCTCGCTGTGCTACGACCACACAAAGTTTATGGACGGCGTATGCCTGAATATCCGCCTGCACCCGACGACGCTCAGCAACGACGACGGCATAACGAAGCTGCGCGATATGGTCAGGTCGTATATGGATAACGGCGGCGCGGAGACGCAGTTCAACGTCGTCTCAACGGAAAAACTGCGCGCGGCGCAGCAGAGCCCGGACGAGTACCGCAATCTTGTTGTCCGCATAGCCGGTTACTCGGCATACTTCGTAGAGCTGACGCCGGACTGCCAGAACGACCTAATATCGCGGCACGAAAATGTGATATAGGCGCTTGGATTTATATCGCGCGCGTCCACAGCGGCGGCGGACGCGCGCGTAAGCCCCGGGAGCCGCGTTTCGAGGTGTAGCGAAGCTTGGTATCGCACTTGCTTTGGGAGCAAGGGATCGCAGGTTCAAATCCTGTCACCTCGACCA
>JAISAA010000076.1 GCA_031266955.1 Oscillospiraceae bacterium
CCGCGCAGTATGCCGCCGAGGAGGTCGAGCCACTTGCCGTGAATGTCCTCGACGCCGCGCCACTCTGACAAGATGCCCGTCGCGCAGTAGCAGACGTCCCACAGGCGGATGTTGCGCTCCGAGAGGTCGAAGTCGATGAAGCCGCTGACCTCGCCGCCGTCGAAGAGTATGTTGCTTGGGTTCGGGTCGCGGTGGATGAGCTGCTTCGGCAAATCGCCGAACAGTTCTCCAAACCCGCTGATATATTCGCCGAAAAAGCTGTCTGGCAGGCTCATGTTCCACAGCTCGTTGTGGCGTTTTGTCTCCGGCAGCGCGCGGTCGACCACGGTTTTGAGCAAGTCGACCTCGTCCGGCTCGATCTCGGCCTCGATCTCGGCGAGGGCGTTGTGCAGCTTCGCGATGCTCCGCCCGTATTTGTAACCGTAGTCCGCGCGGTCACGTCCCCACCGCTCCGGCTTTGCCAGCTCGCTTCCGCTTATGGCGCGCGTGAGCGTGAATATCTCTTTGCCGTCGAGGTACTCGGCGCCCGCCGCCGTCGCGACCGGCAGGGCGGACGGCAGCCCCTGCGCCGCCAGGGCCTTCGCGATTTTCAAGTTTTTCAGTAGCTGCGCGCGGTCGCCCGTTTTCAGCACGAACCCGCCGCCGACAGTCCACACGCGGCCGGAGACCCGCGTCCCGTCCATTATGTAGACCTCGCCGATCTCCGCGCCGCGCGGGATGTTCCAGTTTACGAGTATCTCCCTGAGTTGTTGTTCCGTATACATAATTGCCTCCGCATTGTGCTTGCCGTAGATGGCAAGATATTTTTTCGGAGAGCAGCCGTAGACCTTGACGAACGCCTTATAGAACCCGGCGTAGGTATCGAACCCGTATTCCAAAACCGCGTCGACCGCCGCGCGACCGCCCGATATTTCCGCCAGCGCCCTATCGAGCCGCCGCCGCGTGATATACGCCGCGACCGACGTCCCGACGCCGCGCGAGAACATCCGTTGAAAGTGGAACACCGAATACCCCGCCGCACGCGCGAGCTCGTCCGCAGTGACGATGGTTTTCAGATCGCGCTCAATGTGTTCGAGCGCTTGCTTGACGGTGTCTGTCATGGCAATTCAACTGCTTGCGCCGGAGTATTTTCGCAGTCCCGTTTTTACCGCGAGAATAGCCAGCAGGAAGAAAACGGCGGTGATCGCGCAGTGCGCAAGTATCAGGCTCGCGTTCCCTTTTCCCAGTAAAATCCGCGCCGGGGCATTGGCGAGCGGAATGGCGGGTATGACATAGAAAAAACACATGGATATGCCTCGCTTGGAGAATATCTCGCCGGGCTTCTCCGAAAAGCTCATCAGCATGTAATACACGTTGTTGAGCCCGCTTGCCTTGACGAACCAAAATGACAGCGAATAGAGCGTCAGCATAAACGAACTGAGCAGTACCAAGCTGAAAACGCACAGCATTGTGAATATCGCGATACGCGCAGCAGACGGCGCCGCGGCCATTGCGCGGAGGTTTATTGCAACAACCGCAGCCGGCGCCAGCGCGGATATGAGAGCGGATATGTCCACCTTGCCGGCGCTGATTTGATAGATAATACTCAACGGCCTCAAAAGGATATGGTCGAACGCCCCGCTGCCGATACCTTGCACAAAGGCGAGCTGGTTCGGGTTTACAAAAGCTCTGAACAGTTGATTTACTATCAGCGAGGTACTCAGGAGAACCATCATCTCTTGTTTGTTCCATCCGGCGACAGCTTGCACGTTGGCGTAGATGAACTGTACGCATACGACGCCCATCAACGTGTTTATTATGCTCTGGGCCAGCATTAAGACGAAGTTTAGCCTGAAAATGGCCGCCGACATAAACGACAATTCACACTGCATTAAGAAGACCTGTATGTGCTTCACTTTTAGCGTTTAACCTCCAACCGATGAATATTTCTTTGTTCCCCGCCGCCACGTCAGCCGCTGGATGATGATAAGTATAACGCACCACGCGACATTTATCCAGAAATAAAAAAGAAGCCGCCGAAGCTCAAGGCCTCCTACAAACGCTTTGGCGGGCATATACCCCCATGTGGCGGTAGGCAGGCACATCAGGGCTTTTACGCTCCATTCAGGGAAGAATTCCAGCGGTATGAACGCTCCGGAAATGAGATTGAACAGCACCATAAATGACCACATGATCGCGTAACCCTCCTCCGTCCAAAAAGAGAGATAACCGAGGATCGACCAGACGAGGTGGCTTGTGATCGTCGACAGCACAAGAAAGAGCAGGACGAACAGAGCGTTAACGGCTGAGACGTTCAGCGTCACAAGGACGTGCAGCGCGGGCAGCGCGATACTGACCAAAATCACGTTCGGAACCGCGCCGGTAATCGCAGCCGCCAAATGCTGAAAATATACGAGCAAATTGTATTTGTACGGCTTTAGTAGCTTAGGGCTAATGTCGCCGCTTTTTATCTGCGCCGCGTATGCCCAGCCGCTGTTCATGATGATAAAGTTCCTGAAAACATTGCTGACGATGAAGTAGGTCGTAATGTCTCCGACAGTATAGGATCGTATTGCCGCTTGGTTGCCGCTGCGGAAAATCAACAACCAGAACAGGATCGTTATTAAAACATTGACGTTTTGAAACAGCAATTCAATTATCGTATTGAAACGGTATTGAAACGACGCCTTGAATAGCAAGCTGAAGCTGTATAAATATACTTTCATGCTCCGCCCCCCTTATAGAGCAAGCCTTTAATGGAATCCTTAAAGCTTACGTCTTCGCTCATGAGAGAGGCTATCGAGTCGTTATATGTAACGGCGCCTCTGTTTAGAATAATGACCTTGTCGCACGTTTGCTCGATGTCGTCCATGTAATGGCTTGTGATGACGACGGTCGCGTTCTTTTTGCGGCGGTATTCTGATATAAACGATCTGATAGCGTCTTGGCTGCTCAGATCCAAACCGATCGTCGGCTCGTCGAGAAAGACGACCTCCGGCTCGTAAATGAAGCTGTTTATCAGCTCGATTTTCATGCGCTCGCCGAGGGATAAGCGCCGCACCTGCACGTTCAGCAACCCGGTCACGTCCAGCATCTCCGACAGCTCGCTCAGATTTCTCTTGTAGGCGGCATCGGGAATATCGTAGACCAGCTTTTGAAACGCGAATGTATCCGCCGCGGGCAAATCCCAATTCGCGTCTCCCTTATTGCCCATCACAAACGCGATTTTCTTGAGGAAGCCCTTTTTGCGTCTTGCCGGCTCATAGCCCAATACGTCCACGGCGCCGCCGGTGGGGTACAGTATCCCCGTCAATAGCTTCAGGGTAGTCGTCTTACCGGCGCCGTTCTCGCCAAGCAACCCGACGATACTGCCCTTCTCCACAGAAAAATCTATTTCACGCACCGCCGCCTTGTCCTCGTACTTGCGGTGAAATAAGTCCGCGAACGTGCTTTTTATGCCCTCCGGCTTTTGATGGATCCTGTATGTCTTACTCAGCTTTTTTACCGTTATGACATTCACGC
>JAISAA010000098.1 GCA_031266955.1 Oscillospiraceae bacterium
GTCACTGTCTTTCCGGAGCCCTCGAACGCCGCTTCAACATCGTCGCGCGCGGATTTGTTCCCGGCGACTATTATATTGCGGACGCTTGACGACGCGAGCGCGTTCGCGTTGCGGACGATGGCGCGGCGATTGCCGCCGTCCGTGCCGCCGGTCAGGAGCACGATGTCGGGGCGCGCAGCTTCGAGCTCGTGCAGCTCCGCGTTTGTCAGCTCGTATGAAAATGAGCCAACGACCTTGGCCCCGGCGCCGAGCGCGGCGAGATACCCGGCCTTTGTCGTGTAGTCCGGCACGAGGCCGATAACGGCGAGCCGCAGTCCGCCGGTCGCGCTCGAGCACGCCGTCGCCTTAAGTATCTCGTGCTCCCCGACGGGGGAGCGCTTTTTTAATTCTTCTAACGCGGCAAGCAGTCCTTCCGTGACGTCCGTGTCAACGGTGCTCGGAGACTGGACGCGCGCGAGAAGCGTCTCGCTCTCTAAGTCAAATGCGGCGGCCTTGGTAAACGTGCTGCCGAAATCAATGAATACGCGAATGTCGCTCACTGGCTGTGATACCTCTTTTTTATAATATAAATTATTGATTCGGAGTATATGATAACATATATTTTTCAGGAAAGATATAGTGCGCTCCGGAGCCGCCCGGAGATGAGCCCGGACAGAAAATTTTCTAAAATATATCCTTTTCCGGCAAAAAATGCTTGACAATGTGTTTTATCCAGTGGTAGAATCTCCACGAGGCCGCAAAACAGGCCGCAGCGGTCGTGACGGTGTTGGTAGCGCCGGCACGACGTATGTAGGGAACAGCTTTTAAGAGAAACGCCTACAGACACGGAAAAAATCCCGCCGCCGCAGCAAGGACAGTATAAACGATGGACACGTCGTTTACAAGTCGCTTTTCTCTGCGTTGGGGTTTGATGTATAACGCTGGATATATGACCGGGCGCAAGACTCCGCGGTGTCCGCTGTTATGATTATTTCGGCGCGTAGGTGAAATCAGGGTGATAGCCCTGTTCCCTTGCGTGCCTTGAAAAAGCCGGTGCCCTCATAAATCGGATTGCCTTCGATGAATAGTCCCCGCATGGAATCAATTTGTAGGGGTGAACTGTGTTTGCCCGGAGATTTATCGCATCGTTGCGGGCGAACACAGTTCGCCCCTACGCCCTTATCCTGTTACGTTGGATTGATAACTGTGAGTAGAGCGTTAGAGAAATAACCAAAATCGTACCGGTATGGTTGATTTGAATAATAAAACTTCATTTTGTCCGCTCGTAGGCCATATCGTAAACCTCATAGTCCGCGCGGGCGGCAATTACAATAATTTTCATAATCGCACTTTCTCGGATAACTCTGTAAACCACGCGAATTCCAAGCTTAAGTAATTTGATTTTACATAATCCGGTTAGATTCTTTCCGCGCTTATTGCCGAGAGGCTCGCCGTATCCTCCGTCGCTGCGCGGCAAGGGATTTTCGGCTACCTTTGCTATAGCTGCGCGAATCGGTATCTGTTGCGATTTATTAAGTGATCGCATATCGTCAGCCGCTTCATTTGTATATTCAATTTTATACCTCATTCAAAATCCACTCCGTATTCCATAGAAACGTCGTCGAGTGGCGCTTCCGTCAAACCCAATTCGGCGTACAACTGTTCCGCCGTAATAGTCGCGCCGGTATCCCGAGCCTCGCGCTCTTGCGCCAAACTAAGTAAATATTGGTCGTCAATTATCGCCGCCATCTCTTTATACTTCTCCGGGGTAAGGAGTACGCAGATCGGCGAGTTGTTCTTAACTACGATTTTGCAGCCGGACGCCCCGACCTCGTCAAAGATTTTGTTTGCTTCGCCTCTGTTGAATCTTGTGATAGGAACGAGCGAATCAAGCGCGCGGCTTACGGATAAACTGTTAAGCATTTTTCAGATACCTCACTACTGTTTTTATTGAGACAAGATTATTGTCCGCATTCTTATTTTATAGTATATCCGCAAACTATAAAAAAGTCAATATATTTATCGACTGAAAAATATGTTAGGCAATTGTATGCCGGCCCCTCGCTCCCCGCCCTCAAAAATTTTTCTTTTACGCTTGCATTTTGCCGCGAGATGTAGTAGAATCCCACAGGACAGGGGCAAGAAAAGGGGATGATAAGCTATGGACGGCGGCTACGGCGACGATATTTATACGCTGACGGATGACGAGGGGAAGGATTTTTCGCTCGAACATCTTGATACGATCGAGCTTGACGGCACGGAGTACATGGCGTTCGTCCCGGCGGATATGGACGAGGAAGACCCCGACTACGGCATCGTCCTGCTCCGGCTGGAGGAGGAGGACGGCGAAGGCGTGCTTGCGACGATAGACGACGAGGAAGAACGCGACCGGGTGCACGATAAGTTTATGGAACGCCTGTTCGCGGACGAGGACCCTTGATTCGGCAAGATTAGTAAACGCGCGTTGTCCTGCCCTGCTCGTGATGGGCCTTTTAAACCCACATTTATAATAAGGGATGCCGGCTCTCCGGGCGGAATCGCAGGCCTCCCGCGCGGTGCGCACACGGATCATTCCGCGTAAGCCGCCGGCGGACGTTGGAAGCGGAGAAGTTTAGAGGAGGCAACCCACCTGTTTTTTATAGAGGCAGGGTTTATAAATGGGTTCACACGGCAGGCGCGGGACGCGCCCAATAAAAATCTCGGGACGCGCCCAATAAAAATCTCGGGACGCGCATAAAATAATCCCGGGACGCATACCGGAAAAAATACTTAACTATAATATAAAAGGATGACTTTGGACTATGGCAAAAAACAGCGGTAAATACGTAGAAACGCGCAAAAGGAGGATCACGCTCACGACAGTGACGCTGTCGGGCATAGTTTTGCTGTTTATCGCGGCGCTGATCGTAAACTCCGGATTCCTGCGGCGCGGAGCGACGGCGGTGGAGGTTGCCGGCGTTAAGTTTTCCCCGGCGGAGTACAATTATTTTTACAGCAGCACGATAAGCGAATATTCAAATTCCTCGTCAAATCTGCCCGACAACAGCAAATCGCTGTCGAGCCAGATAAATTATGAGACGGGACAGACTTGGGCCGATTTCTTTGAGGAACGCGCACTCAACGATATGCGGCTTATCGGCTCGGTCTACGCCGAGTTGGAGGCGAAGGGCTTCGAGATGACGGACGAGCAGAAAAGCGAGGCCGAGGAATACAAGAAATCAGAGCGCGAGCAGATCGAAACGTATTACGCCCAAAACGGCGGCTTCAAGGGCTTCCTTAAACTGCAATACGGCTCCGCTATGACGGAAAAGGTGTACGATAAGCTTGCCGATATGCGCTATAAAGTGTCGGCGTACTACGAAAGCGTATACGACGGCTTCGAGTACGCGGACGAAGCTCTCGCGGAATATTACGCGGAAAACAAAGACGCGCTCGACACGTTTATTTACAGGAGCTTCACGGTAAACATCGAAATACCGGAAGCGGCAGAGCCTGAGTATGTGGTGGACGAGAACGGCGAGGAGATTGAAGTCCCGGCGCCGGAACTGACGGAGGAAGAACTCGCGGCGCAGCGGCAGGCGGCCTACAACGCGGCGCGCGACAGGGCGAACGCGTTTGTTTCGTCCATAACGGACGAGAACTCTTTTATCGAAGCGGCGCGCGAGTACGACGCGGCGGTATATTTGGACGACGCTTCGACGCTTCGCCGCTCGCTCGGCGAAAATCTTGAATACTCGCTGTCAGTCGCCGCGGCGGACTGGCTGAAAAAGGAGGCGAAGGCCGAAGCGGTGATATCTATGCCGGTGTCCGAGGATGAGGAGACGAATACGGGCTTTTACGTGATATATTTGTCCGAGCGCTCGGAGAACGATTATCTGACGGTCAATTTCCGCAATCTCGTGGTAACGCCCAAAACAGTCGATTCCGCCGAATTTACGGATGAGGAAGGCGTATTCGACGAGGAAGGCTATAACGCGGCGCTCGAAACGGCGAAAACCGACGCCGGGACAAAAGCCGACGAGCTATACGCCCAGTTCACGGAGGGCGGCGCGACGGCGGAAAAGCTCACAGAGCTGACCGAGGACGTTTTCAACGAGGTCACGGGCGGGGAGTATGAAAATATCCAGCGCGAAGCCGGCTTCGCCGACGAGATAGAAGAATGGCTGTACGCGGACGGCCGCCTCGCGGGAGAGCACACGCTGCTCCAGACGGGCGACGGCAGCTGGTACATCATATATTTCGCCGACAACGGTATGCGGTATAACGATTATCTCGCCGATACGCGTCTGCGGAACGACGATTTCACCGCCTGGCAGGAAAGCTTTGACGCGAACGCGGTCAAAACGCACTGGGCTATGAAATTGAAATAGGCCGGTATTGAGAAAAGATAACTTCGGGTTGCAAACGGCGTCGAAATGGTGTAGACTCTGTTCGTTGGCCTGTTGGAGATATTATAGAAAAGAGGGGGTGTTGCGTATATGTCTCTTAACGCGATAAAAAGTATTGCCGAAGCGGAGGAGACGGCAAAAACCGCGCGCGCGGAAGCCCAGAGCGAGGCGAAACGCGCCGAGGACGCCGCCGAGCGGGACGGCAGGGCGTCTGTGGAGGCGGCGCTGAAGCAGGCGGAGGGTGAAATACGCCATATGAAGCGCGAATTTGACCTGAAGGCCGAGGAGTACGCGAAGGAGCTGGCGTCCTCTACGGCGAACAAGCGGGCGGCGCTCCGCGCGCGGGCGGAGGCGCGCGTCGGCGAGGCCGCGGAAATGATCGTCGGCGTGATAGTCGGCGGAGTCGGCGGCAATAACGGGGAAAGGATCGTGAGCGGTTAGATGGCGATCGTCAAGATGAAAAAACTCCGCGTAACGGCGATGCGATCCCAAAAAGAGGAGCTTTTGAAAAAGCTCCTTATTCTCGGGTGCGTTGAGGTCTCGGAGCCGGACGGCTTGCTCGCGGATCCCGAGGTGGCGGCGCTCACAGTCCGTGAAACGGGGGAGCTTGACGCTCTCCGCTCGGAGCAAGCAAGCGTCGCGCGGGCGCTTGAGACGCTCGGGCGTTACGCGCCGGCGAAATCAAAGCTGTTCGCCGAACGCGAGGATGTCGCCGCGTCCGATTTTCTCGAGGAAGCCGAAATCGGGGCGAATATCCGTCTCGCGGCTCGGATCGAAGAAATCGACAGTCAAATTCGCTATACGAACGCGGAGGAAACGCGTCTCGCGGCGCAAATCGAGTCGCTTCTGCCGTGGGAGCCGCTTGAACTGCCCCTTGACCACGAGGGGACGAGAACGAGCGCGGTGCTGCTCGGTTCCGTGCCGCCCTCGACGGATTTTCCCGCGCTGGAACGAGCGCTTGAGGATGCGGCGGCGGAAGCCCGTGCGTACAAAATCTCCGTGGGGCGCGACCAGCTTTGCCTGTGCGTGATCTATCTGCGGGAAAAGCAGGACGAGGTGTCCGACGCGCTGCGCGAATTTTCGTTTTCGACCTCCGCGCCCAAGAAC
Organism: Oscillospiraceae bacterium; assembly: GCA_031266955.1. Lineage (GTDB taxonomy): Bacteria > Bacillota > Clostridia > Oscillospirales > Oscillospiraceae > JAIRRO01. The sequence goes on from JAISAA010000098.1 coordinate 5,475, forward strand.
GTACAAGGCACGGCGAGAGAGAGCATTGAGGAGTTGCGCCGGCGCGTGTCGGAGCTGTGCGAGCAGCGCGCGGGGCTGACTGAGGAAATTAACGCCGCGTCGCCGCGCCGGGCGGGACTTGTGCGTTGCGCGGACGTGCTCGCGACGAAGATTTCCCGCGCCGAGGCGGGCGAGAAATTTATCGCCACGGCGTCCACGTTTACGTTCGCCGGCTGGCTCCCCGAGCCGTCGGAGGATGAGCTCGTAAAAGCTCTCGAAAGCTTCGTATGCGAATGGGAGCTCACGGAGCCCGACCCGGAGGAATATCCGGACGTGCCCGTAAAGCTCAAAAACAACGCGCTGACCTCGCCGCTGATGATGGTAACGGAGATGTACAGCCTCCCGGCCTACGACGGCGTTGACCCGAACCCGCTGATGGCGCCGTTTTTCGTGCTGTTCTACGGGTTTATGATGGCGGATATGGGTTACGGTATTCTGATGACGCTCGCGGCGCTTCTTGTCAGGCGCAAAAAGCCGCGCGGCGGAATGAAGACACTTTTCGAGCTGATGTTTTTGTGCGGTATCTCCACATTCGTTTTCGGGATCATAACGGGCGGATTTTTCGGTGACGCGCCGTCGCAGATCGCGGGGCTTTTCGGCAAGACGTTCACGCTGCCGTATACTCCGCCGCTTGACCCCGTGAGCGACGCGACGCTTGTGCTCATAATCGCTTTCGCGCTCGGCGCCGTGCAGATAATCACGGGAATGGCAATAAATCTGATATATCAGATCAAGACGGGCAACGCGCTGGACGGTATCTTCGACGTCGTTCCCTGGTGGGTGATTTTCGCGGGTATAGCGCTCGGGGCTCTCGGCGTCACGTGGTACGTCGCCATAGCGGGCGCCGTTATGCTCGTGGCTACGGCGGGGCGCGCGAAGCCCACAATAATCGGCAAGATAACGAGCGGGCTCGGCGGGCTGTACAATATCACGGCGTATTTCGGCGATATTTTGTCCTACGCCCGGCTTATGGCGCTTATGCTTGCCGGCGGCGTCATAGCGAGCGTGTTCAATACGCTCGGCGCGCTGACGGGGAACATCGTCACTTTTCTTTTGATATTCGTCGCGGGACACGCGCTGAATATGGGGCTTAATCTGCTTGGCTGCTACGTCCATGATCTGCGTTTGCAGTGCCTTGAATACTTAGGCAAGTTCTATAAGGACGGGGGAAGGCCGTTCAGACCTCTCATTATAGACAGCAAGCATATTAACATAACCGGCAAATAAACGAAAAAATATAGGAGGAAAAAACAATGGCGGCACTTATCGAACAATTCGGAGGTATGGCGCTCGGACTGCTTGGCGCGGCGCTCGCGGTCATCCTGCCGGGCGTGGGCTCGGCGAAGGGCACGGGAATGACAGGGGAGGCCGGCGCGGGGCTTATGTGTGAAGACCCGAGCAAATTCGGCAAGGTGATGATTTTACAGGTCATTCCGGGCACTCAGGGCATTTACGGCTTCGTCGTGGGATTTCTCACGCTGATGTTTATGGGACTGCTTGACGGCACGGCGGTAGACCTGACCGTCACGGAGGGCTTCCGCTACTTTGTGGCCTGCCTGCCGATCGCTTTCGGCGGCTGGCTCTCGGCTATAGCGCAGGGGCGCGTCGCCACGGCATCGATAAACATTCTCTCAAAGAAACCCGACGACTGGGCGAAGGGTATGATCCTCTGCATCACGGTTGAGTTCTACGCCATCCTGTCGCTGCTCGTCTCGCTGTTTATGATCTTGTTTATGTAAGCCGGGCCGGTATTTACTTATGGACGGAATTGCAAAAATACTTGACAGGATAAGAGCCGACTCGAACGCCGAGCGCGCCGTCCTCGCGGAGGAAAGCGCGGCGCGGCGCTCCGAGATTGCGGCAAGGTACGCAAAAGAGGAAAAGGAAGCCTACGGCGCCGCGATCGAAAAAGGCGCGATAGAGGCCGCGGCGCGTTTTGAGAGACTTAAAAACGTCGCGCAGCTCGAGGCGCGCAAGCAGCTTTTGGCGGAGAAGCAGGCGCTTTTGGCCGAGACCTTCGAGCTCGCCGAGAAGCGTCTGGCGGAGCTCCCGGAAAGCGATTACTGCGAGTTTCTCGCAAAACTCGCCGCTGGAGCCTCGCGCACAGGTGCGGAGGAGCTGATTTTTTCAAAAACCGACGGCGCCCGTCTCGGCGCCGCCGTGACCGACCGGGCCAACGCGATCTTGCGGCAGACGGGGCGGCGCGGTGAGCTGACGCTGTCTGGCCGGACGCGGGACATACGCGGCGGGCTCATCGTTTCCGGGGGAGAGGTCGAGACGAATTGCACGCTGGCGGCGCTTGTGTCGCAGTATAAAAACGAGCTGTCGCCGCGCGTGGCGGAAATTCTGTTTTGAATGAAAGCGGGTGAGGCTGTTGGCAAAAACGAGTAAGATCCGCGACACGGAGCTCATCACGCTGTCCGCCGTGCTGCGCGCGCGGGAGGGGCGGCTGCTTTCCGGAGAGCTCGCGGAGCGTATGCTCGAAGCCCCGCGGGCCGAGGACGCCGCTAAGCTGCTTGACGAATGCGGCTACCGCGATATGTCGGAGCTCGACGTGTTCGGGATAGAGGACGCGCTGTCGGAGCGCCGCGCGGCGCTTTACGCCGAAATGCTGAAAACCGGGGCCGCCGCGCCCATCGTGCGTATATTTATGCTGAAATACGACTACCACAATGTAAAGACGCTTGTGAAATCGATGGGAGCCAACGAGGACGCGACGCGCATATTATCGGCGTCCGGAAGAGTTGGGGCGAAGGCAGTCACGGAGGCGTTCATATCCGGAGACAGAAAGGACTTGCCCGAGAAGCTAAGGCAGGCGATGAGCGAGGGCGTCGGCACTCTGTCGCGCACGTCAAATCCGCAGCTCTCGGACATAACCTCCGACAAGCTGTACTACGCCGAGCTCACGGAGATCGCCGCCTCAACCGGCAGCGATATTATCACGGGATACGTCCGGCTTATCATCGACACCGCGAATCTGCGGACGTTCGCGCGCTCTGCGCGAACCGAAAGAACGCGGGATTTCCTCGCTTCCGCGCTGTTTGACGGCGGGAACGCTTCTGTTAAGGATATCTTAGAGGCGCAGTATTCGGGCGAAGGACTTGAAAACGCGTTCCGCGCGGCTGAGTTGGCGCGCGCGGTGAAGCTTGCGCCCGACGTCCTCGGCGGCGGCGCGCAGACGGCGTTCGAGCGCGAATGCGACAACGCCGTGAAGCTCTACACCGAGCCCGCGAAGCTTGTGCCGTTCGGCGCGGCGGTCGTGCTGAGATATCTGCTCGCGTTCGATTGGGAAATGACCTCCGTGCGGATGATACTTTCCGGGCGCCTCGCGGGGGTGGAGCCGGAAAAAATACGGGAAAGGTTGCGTGACGCGTATGTATAAGATAGCTGTTATGGGCGGCGCGGACACGGTGCTCGGCTTCAAGGCGCTGGGGCTGGATACGCATCCGGTCTCCGGGGACGACGAGGCGCGCCGCGTATTCCGCAAGCTGGCGAATCCCGAGGAAAAATACGCGATCATCTATATGGAAGAGCGGCTCAGCCGTGTTTTGGCGGAGGAAGTCGCCGAATTTAACGACAAAACGATGCCGGCGGTGATACTTATCCCCGGACGCGACGGTTCTATGGGGCTGGGACTTACCGCCCTGCACGACGCGGTGATACGCGCGGTCGGCGCGGATATCCTGTGAGCCGCGCTATGTATTGCCCGGTCGTACGAACGCATTATCTGAAAGGAATGATTAAATGAGCGGTAAAATCATAAAGGTTTCAGGCCCGCTTGTCGTCGCGGAGGGACTGGAAGACGCCAATATTTCGGATGTCGTCCGCGTCGGGGAGCAGCGGCTGATCGGCGAGATACTGACGATGACGGGCGGCAGCGCCGCGATCCAGGTTTATGAGGAGACCTCCGGACTCGGTCCCGGAGCGGCGGTGGACACAACGGGCTCGCCGCTGTCGGTCGAGCTCGGACCGGGTCTGCTCGAAAATATTTATGACGGGATACAGCGCCCGCTCGTCGAGGTGCGCGAGAAGACCGGGCACACGATAGCGCGCGGAGTTGACGTTCCGGCGCTGAATCGCGATAAGGTGTGGGATTTCACGGCGACGGCGGCGATTGGCGATTGCGTCACAGGCGGAGACGTGCTCGGGACCGTGCTGGAAACAAGCTCCGTACTGCACAAAATTATGGTTCCGCCGGGCGTGTCCGGGACGCTTGAAAAAATCGAAAGCGGCGGCTATACGGTCGATAAAACGGTCGCCGTGATAAAAACCGACGCGGGCGGGACGGAGAACGTTACGCTTATGCAGAAATGGCCCGTGCGTATCGCGAGGCCGTATGATAAAAAGGCCGTACCCTCCGCGCCGTTAAACTCCGGACAGCGCGTTATCGACACGCTTTTCCCGCTGGCAAAGGGCGGCACGGCGGCGGTGCCGGGGCCGTTCGGTTCCGGAAAAACGGTCGTGCAGCATCAGCTCGCCAAATGGTCCGACGTGGATATCGTCGTATACATCGGCTGCGGCGAGCGCGGCAACGAGATGACGGACGTGCTTATGGAGTTCCCGGAGCTCAAAGACCCGCGCAACGGCGAGCCTTTGATGAAGCGCACGGTGCTGATAGCAAACACGTCGGATATGCCCGTCGCCGCGCGCGAGGCGTCGATATACACAGGCATCACGATAGCGGAGTATTTTCGCGATATGGGCTATGACGTCGCGGTCATAGCGGACTCCACGTCGCGCTGGGCGGAGGCGCTGCGCGAAATGTCCGGACGTGTGGAGGAAATGCCCGGCGAGGAGGGTTATCCCGCGTATCTGTCCAGCCGTCTGGCGCAGTTTTATGAGCGCGCGGGCTGCGTGGAATGCCTCGGCTCGGATCAGCGCCGCGGGACGCTTACGGCGATAGGCGCCGTCTCGCCGCCCGGCGGAGATACGTCAGAGCCCGTGTCACAGGCGACGATGCGCATTGTCAAGGTGTTCTGGGGACTTGATTCGTCGCTTGCGTACGCGAGGCACTTTCCGGCGATAAACTGGCTGAACAGCTATTCGCTGTATCTCGACACGCTGCGCCCTTGGTACGACGCGACGTTCGGCGCCGGCTTTATGGATTCGCGCACGCGCGCGATGAGCATATTGCAGGAAGAATCGGAGCTTCAGGAGGTCGTAAAGCTCGTCGGCGCGGATTCGCTGTCGCCGCCCGACCGCCTGACGCTTGAAACGGCAAAAATGCTCCGCGAGGACTTTTTGCAGCAAAACGCGTTCGACGAGTTAGACAGTTACTCCGGCTACGAAAAGCAATCAAAGCTGATAGCGCTGATACTCGCGTACGGAGACGCCTGCCGCGAGGCGATAAACAGGGGAGTCACGGACGTGGAAAAGCTGTTTTCGATAGAGGCGCGCGAGCGCTTCGGGCGCGCGAAGATGATACCGCCCGGCGAGTTTGAACAGAAGTATGCCGATATCGAGCGCGATGTCAGATATCAAATCAGCGAGATCATAGAGGGAGGCGAGGACGCGTGATCAGGGAATACCGCACAATACAGGAGATAGTAAGCCCCCTTATGGTGGTACGCAATGTCGAGGGCGTGACCTATGACGAGCTTGCGGAAATAGAGCTGCCGGGCGGCGAGGTCCGCCGCTGCAAGGTCTTGGAGGTCAACGGGGATTCCGCCGTGGTACAGCTCTTTGAGTCCGCCGCCGGAATAAATCTGGCCGCCAGCAAGGTGCGTTTTTTGGGACATCCGTTAGAGCTCGCGGTTTCGGGCGATATGCTCGGACGCGTGTTCAACGGTATGGGACGCCCGATCGACGGCGGCCCGGAGATCCTCGCCGAGAGCCACAACGACGTAAACGGCCTGCCGATGAATCCCGCCGCGCGCGATTATCCGAACGAATTCATCCAGACGGGGATATCCACGATAGACGGGCTCAATACGCTCGTGCGCGGCCAGAAGCTGCCGATATTCTCCGGCTCCGGTCTGCCTCACGCGCAGCTCGCGGCGCAGATCGCGCGCCAGGCGAGGGTGCTCGGTACGGAATCGAACTTCGCCGTCGTGTTCGCGGCGATCGGGATAACATTTGAGGAATCCGAATACTTCGTCCAGGAATTCAACCGCACGGGCGCTATCGACCGCTCCGTCATATTCTCGAACCTCGCCAACGACCCCGCGGTCGAGCGCATAGCCACGCCGCGCATGGCGCTGACGGCGGCGGAATACCTCGCGTTTGAAAAGGATATGCACGTGCTCGTAATTCTCACGGACATCACGAACTACGCCGAGGCGCTGCGCGAAATATCGGCGGCGCGCAAGGAAGTTCCCGGCCGACGAGGCTATCCGGGATATCTCTATACCGATCTCGCCACGATGTACGAGCGCGCGGGCCGGCGCATAGGCAAGTCCGGCTCGATAACGATGATACCGATCCTGACGATGCCCGAGGACGACAAGACGCATCCGATCCCGGATCTCACGGGATATATAACGGAGGGTCAGATAATCCTGTCGCGCGATCTGTACCGCCGCGGCATACTCCCGCCCGTGGACGTTCTGCCGTCGCTCTCGCGCCTTAAAGATAAGGGCATAGGCCAAGGGAAAACGCGCGAGGATCACGCGGACACGATGAACCAGCTTTTCGCGGCGTATTCCTCCGGCAAGGACGCGAAAGAGCTTATGACGATTCTGGGTGAATCCGCGCTGACCCCCACGGACATCAAATTCGCGCAGTTCGCCGACGAATTTGAAAAGCGCTACGTAACGCAGGGGAGCGAGGAAGACCGCTCTATAGAAGATACGCTTTCAATAGGCTGGGAGCTTCTGACGATATTGCCGAAGCCCGAGCTAAAGCGCATAAAGCCGGACAATTTGGCGAAATACTACCCGAAGACGGAAGAATAGGGGAGGCGGGGAGCCTATGGCGAGCAAGACGATATCGCCGACGCGAATGGAGCTCACGCGCCTGAAAACGCGCCTGAAAACGGCGCGGCGCGGGCACAAGCTTCTTAAAGACAAGCGCGACGAGCTCATGCGTCAGTTTCTTGAGATCGTCCGGCGCAACCGCGATCTGCGGGCGAGGGTGGACGAAGGACTGTCGGGGGCAAACCGCGCGCTGTCGGTGGCGTCGGCGATCATGTCCTCCGATATGTTGGAACAGGCGCTGCTTTATCCGCGCCAGCGCGTGGAGCTGGATATGACGTTCCGAAACATTATGTCCGTAAACGTGCCGGTGTACGAATTCAAGACGCAGGCGGTCGACCCGTCAGACATCTATCCCTACGGCTTTGCGCAGACCTCGGGCGAGTTGGACGACGCCATCGCCGCGATGAGCGGAGTTTTCTCCGATATGTTCGAGCTGGCGCAGGTGGAAAAGACGATGCAGCTCTTGGCGGACGAGATCGAAAAGACGCGCCGCCGCGTCAACGCGCTGGAATACGTGATGATTCCGGATATGGAGAAGAACATAAAATACATCTCTATGAAGCTGGAGGAGAACGACCGGAGCACAAAGGTGCGGCTTATGAAGGTAAAGGATATGGTGCTCGAACAGGCGCATGGATATAATTGAATATAACGTGCCTGCGGGCACGGGGAACGCGCCTTCGGCGCGACGGGAGCTGTTGGCACGCGCACGTGTCCTCGGCGCGACGAAACGGGCGGAAGCTGCTTCCGCCCGTTTCGTCACACTGCATAAAGGAATAAGTGAATTTTTATTAAGAATTATTGACAAACACGAGAGCGCCGATTATATTATGGAGTATACGGTAACGCTTGTCAGAACGCGCGAGCCGGAATATATGAAATACTCGAAACGGA
>JAISAA010000113.1 GCA_031266955.1 Oscillospiraceae bacterium
GATATGATAAAAACCATCGTCATCAGCCTCGCCGCGCTTCTCGCGCTCGGGCTCATACTCCTGCTGCTGCGCGGCTTTATGAAAAACAAAGAGGCGGCGCGCCGCGCCGCGGCGGAGCCGTTGACGGCGGGCGTCGGCGCCGGCGGTCTGGGCGGATATCCCGAATACGACACCGGGACGGATCACCGCGGCGTCGCGTTTGACGCCTACGGAAATTACGACGGTATGGACGGAGTGTCGTACGTCCCCGGCTCCGCCGCCACGACGGACGCTTATACCGGCATCACGTCGTCCGAGCTCGAGGACGTCGCCCCGGCGGAGGACGAGGACGGAGTTTCCATCGGCGCCGAGCGTATGAATACGGTCACTCAGCTCGAGCGTATGATAGAGCACGACCCGAAGGCCGTCGCTCAGATACTTCGCAACTGGCTGACGGAGGATTGACGAAATGCCCGATTATGAATACGACTATGAGCTTACCAGCCGGGAAAAGGCCGCCGTGCTTCTCGTTTCTCTCGGGAAGAATTTTTCGGCTGAGATATTCCGACAGCTGAACGAGGAGGAGGTCAGCGATCTGACGCTGAATATCGCGACGCTGCGCCGTATCCCCTCAGAGCAGCGCGAGCGCGTCGTCGAGGAATTTTATCAGATGTGCCTCGTCGAAAAATTCGCGCAGGAGGGCGGTATCGACTACGCGAGAGAGCTTTTGCAAGCCTCCGTCGGTCCCGAAAAGGCGGAGGAGCTGCTCGGCAGGCTGAGTTATTCGCTTCAGGTGCGCCCGTTCGGCTTCGTCAGGCGCATCGACGCCGACCAGCTTTTGCAGCTGCTGCACAACGAGCATCCGCAGACGATAGCGCTCGTTCTCAGCTATACCGACCCCAAGCAGGCGTCCGAGGTCGTATCCAAGTTGCCGCCCGACAGCCAGGCGGATATAATCCGGCGAATTTCCGGTATGGGCGTGGCGTCACCCGAATATATAAAGGAAGCGGAAGCGATATTAGAGCGCAGCATAGCCTCTATGGGCTTCTCAGATCAGGCCGTCCCGGGCGGCATAGACGCCATCGTCGGCATATTCAACGAGCTCGACCGCGGCTCCGAAAAAAGCATCCTCGAAATTCTCGACAGGGAAGACCCTACGCTCGCCGAGGAAATACGCGCGCACCTGTTCGTGTTCGAGGACCTTATCAAGCTGACAAATCAGGCCATACAGCGCGTACTGAAGGAGGTCAACAACTCCGACCTCGCCATAGCGCTGAAATCCGCCACCGACGACGTCAAGAAGCTGATATTCGGCAATATTTCGGCGCGTATGAAAGAGATGCTCGAGGACGATATGGAGATCATGGGCCCGCTGCGCATACGCGACGTCGAGGACGCCCAGCAGCGCATAGTCAGCGTCGTCCGGCGGCTTGAGGAAGAAAGCGAAATAACCGTTTCGCGCGGAGAGGAGGATGTGATGATTGGTTAAGATAAACGACGGCGGCGCCCGCATCACTCCCTTGATACTCTCCCATCTTTCAGACGCGCCCCCGGAGCAGATCCCCGGCGCGCCGGCGCCGGAGGTGTCCGATCCCGCGGCGGAGCGACAAGCCCTCGCGGAGATCGAGCGAGAGTTCGATATCGCCCGCGCGCAAATAGAAGAAGAGCTCTCCGCCGCGCGCGCCGAAGCGGAAGCGATCATATCCGCCGCCGAAAGCGAGGCCGGGACGCTCCGCGCCGACGCCGCGCGAGATGCGGAAAAAGCGCGTGAGGAGGCCGCCGAGCGCGGCTATGCCTCGGGCTACGCGGACGGCTCCGAAATGGCGAAGCGCGATGGCGACGCGGTGAGCGAAAAGCATCTGCGCGAGCTCGATGACGCAAACCGGGAAAGTATCGGCGGGCTTTTTTCGTCGGTCAGCCGCGAGCTCGCCGCGGCGCGCGCGAAGCTCGCCGATTCCGTGCGCGCGCTGTCGATGGATATAGCGCGGAAGGTCGTGGGAAACGCTTTGCGCGAGGATGAAAATTTCACGTCGATGATAAACGCCGCGATAGCGGGGTTAGACGTCGGGGACGGCCTTACGGTGCGGCTTCAGCCGGAGGCCGCGGAGCGGCTTTTTCCCGGCGGCTCCGCCGTGCTCAACGCCGACGGGCTTGAAATAAAGGCGACCGTGATCCCCGACGTCACGCTTTCCGAATATGGACTGCTGATAGATTTCGGCGGCGGGGACGGGACGGTCCGCGCCGACGCGGGCGCGGACGCGCAGCTTGACGCGCTCGACGACGCGCTGCGGCAGCTTGAGGAAGACGGAGATGCTTGATATTGAGGCGGCCGGCGCGAAGGTGGCGTCTCTCGATACGCGCCGGTACACGGGGCGGGTCGTCAAGATCGTCGGGCTCGCCGTCGAGGCCACGTCGCCGTCGGCGCGCGTGGGTGATATCGTCACGATACGTATGCCCCGCGGAAACCGCTCCGTGGACGCCGAAATAGTCGGCTTCAAAGACTCCCTCGCGCAGCTTATGCCTTACGGCTCGCTCGACGGCGCCGGGCTCGGCTGCGCCGTCGAATATTCCGACCGCACGCTTACGATCCCCGTCGGGGAGAGCTTTCTCGGGCGCGTGCTCGACCCGCTCGGCCGACCGATGGACGACAAGCCGGCGCCGGAGCCCGCGGCCTGGTATCCCGCCGATTCGGAACCGCGTAACCCGTTAAAGCGCGAGCGCATACGCAGCGCCCTGCCGCTCGGCGTGCGCGCGATAGACGGAATGCTGACGGCGGGCGTCGGGCAGAGGCTCGGCATCTTCGCGGGCTCCGGCGTCGGGAAATCCACGCTGCTCGGGATGATGGCCCGCCGCTCCGACGCCGAGGTGAACGTCATAGTCCTGATCGGAGAGCGCGGGCGCGAGGTTTTGGACTTTATAGAGCGCGACCTCGGCGACGGCCTTTCAAAATCCGTTCTAATCGTGGCGACGAGCGACCAGCCGGCGCTGTTGCGCCTTAAATCCGCGCTCACGGGCTCCGCTGTGGCGGAATATTTCCGCGACAGGGGCCGCAACGTGCTCTTGATGATGGACTCCCTGACGCGCTTCGCTATGGCCCAGCGGGAGATCGGGATGGCGATGGGCGAGCCGCCGGTGTCGCGCGGCTATCCGCCGTCCGTCTATACGCTGATGCCGAGGCTGCTCGAACGCGCGGGGACCTCCGAGCGCGGCTCCATAACCGGGCTTTACACGGTTTTAGTCGAGGGCGACGACTTGAACGAGCCCGTTTCGGACACGGCGCGCGGAATACTCGACGGGCATATCGTCCTCTCCCGCCAGATCGCGAACACGCGCTATCCGCCGATAGACGTGCTCGCAAGCGTCTCGCGCGTTATGCCGGACGTTGTTACGCCGGAGCACCTTGAAAACGCGCAGGAGCTGCGCCGCCTCATCTCCATATACGGCGAGGCGGAGGACCTTATCAACATCGGCGCATACCGCGAGGGCGCGAACGCGGAAATAGACCGCGCCGTCAAGCTGCGTTCTAAGATAACGGAATTTCTGCGCCAGAGCGCCAATGAGGAAGCCGGCTTTGAAACGACGCTCGACCGTATGAGGGCTATTGCCGAAAGCTGAAAAGCCGTCAAGCGCGGAATACGGATGCTAAATTACTATCGGGGCGGGGAATTGTTTGAAAAAATTTAAGTTTAGCCTTCAAGCTGTCGATAAATATAAAAGAACCGTGGAAAAGCTTCAGGCGGGAGAGCTGCGGCGCGCGCGCGAGGGTCTGCGTGCGTTAGAGGCCCGCCGCGCGGGACTCTTGCAAGAGCTTGCCGAATCGGGAGCGCGCCGCGCCGAGGAGTTAGAGCGCGGACTGCCGCCGGAGGAATTTGCAGCCTACGACAGGTATTTCGTACATATGCGCGGGCTCGGCTCTGAGCTCGCCCCCCGCATCGCCCGCGCCGAACGCGAGGTACAAGAGCGCGAGGCGTCGCTCATCCGCACGAAAAACGAGCTGAAGGCGTATTCAAAGCTCCGCGACCGCGAATTTTTGGAGTGGAGCGCCGAGGCCGCCGCCGAGGAATCGCGGATAATCGGCGAATTCGTAGCGTTCAACACAGCCGTCCCGAGCGATTGAGCGCGACCGGCGCTTACCCCAAAAAGCAATTTAGCAGCAATTTTGCAGTAGGAGAAGCACAATGGCAGCAAAAGCAAAAACGGCCCCCGCGGAAGCGCCGTATTCTGACGGCCTCCCCTACGGCGGCGCGATAGATCTGTCCGCGCCCGACCGGATAAATACCGCGAAGGCGTCAAAAACGACGAAAACAAAAACCTCGAAAAAGCGCGCTTCTCAGAGCCGGCAAGAAATGAAAAAAAACAAAAAACCGCGCGTCGGGCTTATCGCCGCGATAGCGGCGGCGGGCGTGGTCGTTCTCGCCGTCGCGTTTGCCGTTCTCGTCGCTGCAATTGATTTGTTCGGCTTGCGCGAGGGGGCTATCCTCGCCGTCGTCAGGCTCGACCCGGAATTTGTGGCGCTTGAAACGCGTCAAACGGAGCTCGACGGGCGCGAGAGCGCGCTCACCTCCCGCGAGGCGGATTTAGAGCTTACGCAGGCGCGGCTGGACTTAGAGCGCGAGGAGCTTGAGCTGCGCGAGCAGGAGTTGTATTCCGCGGCGGAGGCCCTCATCCCGTTGTACAGACAGCCGATGTCCCCGCAGGATCTTGCGGATATGCAGTCCCTTGCCGCGACGTATCAGGCGATGTCGCCCGCAAGCGCCGCCGACATACTTTCCCGCCTTTATGCGACCGACTCCAGCGCCGCCATACTGTATTATATGACGGGAAAAGCCGCAGCCGCGGTGCTGTCCGAAATGGAACCGGAGCTCGCCGCCGAAATTACGGAGGTTTTGCTGTCAAAGCCGCCTGCGGTGTCCGGCTGAGTAAATAAATTCGGTATCGATTCACATCCGGA
>JAISAA010000245.1 GCA_031266955.1 Oscillospiraceae bacterium
TGCCCGGCGGGTGCAATTTCGGCGCTCCGCGCCAGATCGATCAGCATATTAAGGGACTTACGGCGCTCGGCGCGTCGATAAGCATAAAAAACGGCGTGCTGACCGCGACGACGGACGGGAGGCTTCACGGCGCGTCTGTATTTATCGACGGTATCCCCTCGGTCGGCGCGACTGCGAACATTATGCTCGCCGCCGTCACCGCAAACGGCACGACCGTTATCGAAAACGCGGCGCGCGAGCCGCATATCGTGGATTTGGTGACGTTTCTCGGCCTTATGGGCGCCGACATTCACGGCGCCGGCACGGACGTCATACGCATACACGGCGTCGAAAAGCTGCACGGCGGCGCCCACGCCATAATCCCGGACCAAATCGAGGCCGGCACGTATATCGCCGCCGCCGTCGGCACCGGCGGGCGTGTGGAGATCAAAAATGTGATACCCAAGCATCTCGAGTGCATTTCCGGAAAGCTGCGCGAGATGGGCGCTTCGATATTCGAGTCGAGCGACACGTCCGTCATAGCCGACGGCTCCGGGCGTTTCAGGAATATCGACGTCACGGCGATGCCGTACCCCGGCTTCCCGACGGATATGCAGCCGCAGGCCGCTGTGCTTTTGTGCCTTGCCGACGGGACAAGCACTGTGACGGACAACGTCTTCGCCACGCGTTTTCAATATATAGACGAGCTTGTCAAAATGGGCGCGTCGATAAAGGTCACGGGCAGAACGGCTATAATCAACGGCGTGCAGTCTCTCACAGGCGCGCCGCTGAAGGCCGGCGATCTGCGCGCCTGCGCGGCGCTCGTCATAGCGGGGCTTTGCGCGCGCGGGACTACTGAGCTCGAAGGCGTGCGGTATATAGAGCGCGGATACGTTGACGTCGTCGGCAAGCTGCGCGCGCTCGGCGCGGATATCACGAGCGTCGGCGCCCCGGCGCTGTCGGACATGGCGATATAAACGATGCGCGTCACGACGCTTGCGAGCTCATCCTCGGGCAATTGTGTGCTGCTTTCAAGCGGGGACGCGCATATTCTGATCGACGTCGGCATATCCCTGAGACGTGTGCGCTCCGCATTGTTCCGCGTCGGGCTCACGCCGGACGATATCGGGGCCGTGCTTGTCACACACTCGCACAGCGACCATATCAACGGCATACCGGCGCTGGCCGAGCGCGTCCGCTCGCGGATATACGCGACGAGCGAAACGCTTGACATCATAGTACCCAATATGCCGCCGCGCTCGGAGTTAGAGCTCATCTCGCCCGGAGTTGAGTTTTCCGTGCGGGATATGTCCGTGCGGGCGTTCGCGACGTCCCACGACGCGCCGGGAAGCGTAGGATACGCGATCGAAGCCGCGGGACGCAAATTCGTGCTCGCGACCGACCTCGGTATCGTCACGCCCGAGGTGCTGAAAGCGGCGCGCGGGGCGAACGTCGCCGTGATAGAAGCCAACCACGACCGCGAAATGCTGTGGAAGGGCGCTTACCCGTATATGATAAAGCGCCGTATAGCCTCGGACGTCGGGCATCTGTCGAACGAGGCCGGCGGGGGGCTCGCGTTGAGCTTAGCCGAGGCGGGCGCCGGTACGCTGATACTCGCGCATCTCTCGACCGAGAACAACACTCCGGAGCTCGCGCTTAAAACCGTCGGTGACGTGCTGTCGAGCGGCGGAGCTTCAGTCGGAAAGGACGTCGGGCTTTACATAGCGCCGCGTGTGGGCGCCGGTGATACATATGAGGTTTGACGGCAAAAAATATGACGGGCAATATGACGGAATAAAACGCCGCGGAAAGGTGATGCAATGAGCTTTTTCGGATTCTCAAAAAAGGACGCCGCTATCCCGTGGCCGCGCGGCGCGGACGGCGAGCCCGAGCCGGCGGCTCTGCTGTGCCGCACGGAAGCGCGCGGGTTTGAAACGGAGATCACCGCCGGGCTGCTCCGCTCGTTCGGAGTCCCGGCGATAACGAAAACCTCCGGTGACGGATTTATCGGAGAGCTCTACACGGGCGCGCCGAGCTTCGGCGTCGATATTTTTGTCCCCCAAAGCCTATTAAACGACGCCCGCGCCTTGCTTGAAGCGGACGAATATACCGGCGAATATACCGGCGAATATACAGAGAATGTCCCGCCGGACGGCGGCGCGGCGGCGGAGCATTTTGCGGAATACGAAAGATGGCTCGCGTCTCCCGCGCTGTCGGAGTCCGAGCGGCGCGAGCTGCGCGATATAGCCGCCGACAGCCGGGAGATAGAGTCCCGTTTTTCGGGTGGCCTGCAATTCGGCACGGCCGGTCTGCGCGGCGTTATGGCGCTCGGGACAAACAGAATGAATATCTACACCGTCCGCCTGGCGACGCAGGCGTTCGCGGAGATAATACTCGAAAGGCTCGGCGGCGATAATGAAGTCGCCGTGTGCCGCGACTGCCGTGTAAACAGCCGGAAATTCGCCGAGGAAGCGTCCTCCGTTCTCGCAGAAAACGGATTGAGGGTGCGTATTTTTGACGATATGCGCCCGACGCCGGAGCTCAGCTTCGCGATACGCCGCTACGGCTGCGCGGCGGGGATAAATATCACGGCGAGCCATAACACGAAGGAATACAACGGCTACAAGGTCTATTGGACGGACGGTGCGCAGCTTCCGCCCGACGCGGCAAAGTCTATCGCCGCGCGTATGGAGAAGCTCGACGTTTTCGATTCGATCAAGCGTGCGGACTACGCGGACGCCGCGGCCCGCGGTCTTGTGACCGTGATGGGGCGGGAGACCGACGAGCTGTTTTTGGAAAGCGCCCTCGCGGAGGTACGGCGCTGCGGCGCGGATACGGACGCGGATATGAACGCGCCGGGGCGCGAGCTGCGGATAGCTTACACGCCGTTTCACGGCGCGGGGCGCGTGCTCGTACCGGAAGCGCTCGCGCGGCTCGGCTATAAAAATATTTTTACGGTAAACGCCCAGATGACGCCCGACGGGGATTTCCCGACGGTCAGCTCTCCGAACCCGGAAGACACGGAGAGCTTCGCGCTCGCGTTAAATACAGCCGAAAGCGCGCGCGCCGATATCATAATAGGCACTGACCCCGATTGCGACAGGGTGGCAGTGCTGGCAAAACGCGACGGCGGCTTTGCGCATATGTCGGGACATAAAACGGGTGTGCTGCTGCTCGATTTTATAGCCGAGGGTCTGCGGCGCGCCGGAGCTATGCCGGATAAGCCCATCGCGCTGAAAAGTATAGTCACGACGGATATGGCGAGGCGCGCGGCGGAGGTTCATGGGGTGCGCTGTATAGACACGTTCACGGGCTTTAAGTTTATGGCGGAAATGAAAAACAAGCTCGAAGCCGAGGGCTCCGGCAGCGTGATATTCTCCTACGAGGAGTCTTACGGCTATATGGCCGGCGATTTCGTGCGGGATAAGGACGCCGTCACAGCCTCGGCGCTCATAGCCGAAATGTCCGCGTGGTACTCATCGCGCGGTATGACGCTTTTCGGCGCGCTCGACGAGCTTTATGAAAAACTCGGATATTACGACGAGGCGGCCGTGAGCCTCGTAATGCCCGGCGCGGACGGGGCGCGCGAAGCCTCGCGCCTGATGGCATCCCTGCGTGAGTCCCCGCCGGATAAGCTTTCGGGCGCCCGCGTCGTTTCGCGGCGCGATTATCTTGCCGGCGCGGAATATAAGGACGGAAACGAGACCGCGCTCGCGCTCTCCGGCTCCGACGTGCTGCGGTTTGATACGGAGGACGGCGCCGCGGTGCTTATAAGGCCGTCCGGCACGGAGCCTAAGGTGAAGATATACGTGCTCGCGCGCGGCGCGACGCTGCGCGAATGCGACGAGATGAAAGAAACCTACGCCGCTTGGGCAAGCTCGCTGCGCGCTCCGCCGGAATAGGACCCGCCGCCCCCGCGGATGCGCGCCGGGGGGCGGCGGACTATATAAAAGGCGGCGGCGCGCCGCCGCCTGTGTAAATAATATGCCGATGGCTTGTCAGGCGTCAACGCATAGTCCAGCCCATACTAAAGAAACGGAGCCACAAAATGCCTACAGAAACAAAAAAGCCGCTTCAGATATCACCCTCCCTGCTTTCCGCGGACTTTACCCGGCTTTACGACGAGATAGAGACAATTGCCTCCGCTGACCTCCTGCACTTTGACGTTATGGACGGCGTTTTCGTACCCAATATTTCTATTGGCATACCAGTGCTTGAATCCGTGCGGCGAGTTACGAAGCTTCCGATAGACGTCCATCTGATGATCACAGCTCCGTCGCGCTACGCTGAAAAGTTTGCCGAGGCCGGGGCGGATGTCGTATCGTTCCACGTGGAGGCCGACGACCCGGAGAATATTGCCCGCGCGATCGCCGGGATACATTCCGCGGGGCGCCGCGCCGGGCTCGCGCTCAAGCCCGCGACTCCGGCAGAGGCAATTATGCCGTATATCACGCTGCTCGATATGATAGTCGTTATGACGGTTGAGCCCGGGTTCGGCGGACAGAAATTTATGCGCGGGCAGCTTGCAAAAATAAAAACGCTGCGAGAGCTTATCGATGGGCACAACCCCTCCTGCGAGCTGGAGATCGACGGCGGGATCACGCCCGAGACCGCCCGGCTGTGCGAGGAGTACGGGGCGAGCGTGCTCGTGGCCGGCAGCGACATATTCGGCGCGCGTGACCGCGCGGCGCGTATCGAAGAGATAAGGGGCGGCGTATGAGTTTTTTCCCCGCGTCGATAGAAAATCTTGTGGACAAGCTCGCGTCCCTGCCGGGTATCGGGACGAAGTCGGCGCAGAGATTAGCGTTTCACCTCCTGTCCCTGCCGGAGGGGGAGGCGGAGGCGATAGCCGAAACGTTGCTCACGGCCCGGCGGAGCATACGCCGCTGCCGCGTATGCCAGAACCTCACGGATTCTGAGGTCTGCCCGATATGCGAAAACGGACGGCGCGACCGCGGGACCATATGCGTCGTATCCGAGCCGAAGGATGTGCTCGCCATCGAAAGGGCGCGGGAGTATACGGGCGTATATCACGTCCTCCACGGCGTTATATCCCCGATGAAACGGATAGGTCCGGATGACTTGGCGCTGCGCGAGCTCGTCGGGCGCATAGCCGAGGGAGGCGTCGGCGAGGTCATAATGGCGACGAATCCGGATCCGGAGGGCGAAACGACGGCGAGCTATATCTCGCGCCTGCTCTCGCCCTACGAGGTGAAGGTGACGCGGCTGGCCTACGGCGTCCCCGTGGGCTCAAGCCTCGAATTCGCCGACGACGCGACGCTGACGCGCGCCCTCGAGGGCCGGCAAGAGTATTAACCCCTCGCCCTCTATTTCCCCGCCTCAATAAACCTCCGCAGCAGCGCCGCGGCTTCCGCGCGCGTAGCCGTGCCCGCCGGGTCGAACAGGTTGCCCGGCTTGCCGTTGACGATGCCGCCGCAGTAGAGCGCCCGCACGGCGTTTTTTGCATATTCCGCGATGCCGGCTTCATCCGCAAAGCTTTGGTATTGCAGCGTGACGGGGAAGCGTTTCGCCGCGTGCTCCGCGTAGCGCATAATGATCGCGGCTAAATCCTGCCGCGTTATGAAGTCGTCCGGCGCGAAGCTGTTGCCGCCGATGCCGTTTACTATGCCGTTCGCGCTCGCCCAAGCTACGGCGTCCGCGTACCATTCGTTTGCGGGGACGTCGGTGAAGGCCGTGCCGGGTGACGGGGCGTCGAGGACGCCGCCCCCTACGGTCATTTCAAGGGAGGTTTGTTCGCAGCGGTACAAGAGCGTGACGATCATCGCGCGGGAGATTTTGACGTCCGGGCTGAACGCCGACGCGCCTGTGCCGTTCATCAGGCCGTTGGTGTGAACGTATTCTACGTCCCCGTAAAACCAGTCGGACGCCTTGATATCGAGGAACGGATTTGTCCACGGAGCTGTCAGAGCTTCGTCGCAGCCTATGGCGTACAGCGAAAGGTGCGTCGTAGTGAACTTTACCTTTTTCGCGCTTACGTCATATGATGTCGGGAGCTTTTCCATATTTCCGTTGGCGTCAACGTGGAACGCTGAAACGCCCGACGCCGTTTCTCCCGCTTTCAGCGTATACGGGAGTTCAATTGTGGCGCTCGCGCCGCCAAAGCCCGTTATTTGCTTATTGCCGCCCGATATTGATATGTCGTACATGGTGAAGTCGCTGATCGCTTCGCGCTGCGCCGCGTTCAGCGACGACATAGTGACGGCGCTTATCCCGACGGATACGCGGCTTTCTCCGGCTTGTTCGGCTACGGAGCTTGCGGCTTCGGCTTCGAGCGTGATCGCGCCCTGCGGGAGCCTGAGCTCGACTGAGAGCTTCGCGTCCGCGAGCTTTTCAAGCGCCAACGCCGCTTCATTTGCGGTGTCGGTGTCACCGAGCGTAAAGTGATAAGGAATGTCCTTGGTTTGCTGCCCGATATAGCCCTGTTTGGTAAGCAACTCATAATATGAGGACATTCTTTTTTGTGTTTCGTCATCCAAAACAGCAAGCGGATACAATCTCTTTTCTGCCATTATCTTAGTTTCTTTCGCATGACATAAATGTTCTCAAATTCCGCATACACGGTAAATCCCAACCGTTTATACATCTCAGCGAATCCGCCGTGATTTTCAGATTCGTCAGTAACAATCTTGTTAGGATAGGCCTCAACAAAGTCAAAGCCATCGTCAGCCGCGTCCTTGATAACGCGTTTTAACAGTTGTGTGGCAACACCTTTACGTTGCATTTCCGGAGCGATGGTGAAGCAGAACACCGATTTTACCCTCGCGTTGTTGATCGGAACAGATTTCATTCCCCACTGCCAGCCCAAGCAGGTTTTACACTCAGACCTCACATTTGCGTTGCACCAACCAATAACCCCGCCGTCACAATAGGCGAGATAGCCTTGCAGATTGCCGTTTTTCACAAAGTGGCGGGCAACGACTGGTTCGGGGCGAACATCGAAACCGTCAGGTAAATTACTTGCGAAGCAAACGCAATAGCATTTCATTTGGTGCTTGAGATTGTGTGGCGTATTGTCAAAAAAACGTATATAATCTTCAGCAAGGTCTGGCGTGAGTGGCTTGATTACAAGATTCATCTTTCAACCCTCCCAAACCGTCCAAGTTCTGCCAATATTTTCATCGTGCGTGATGCTTCATATAGATTGTGCAACTTACGAAATCCCTCGCTCTCGCCGAACGACCACCCTAACCGCCATCTGCCATCTTCGCTTTGTTGTTTTATGCGATACTCTAACGAATCGTCCACTAAGTCCTTCACCGCGGGATATATGATATTGTTTGGTGAATCTATTGCATCACAAGGCAAATGAACATATTCATTGTCTGATTTTGCGTAATCAAGCTCCATAAACGCGGTTGGATTCTGAGATAAAATCGCCGTCAATTTATCGGCAATTTCCTTGTCTTTCAAGCAAGGCACAAACCATTGAAAATATTCAAAATCATAAGGTGAACCTTCGTCAAAGATTTCTTTCTTGAAATTCGGCGAGTTTTTATCATAATACCGCAGGATATATTCTATCGGATATTTTACAATATCTTGATACAGCTCGTTAGGCACAAGTTCGGAATAAAGGACGACAAACGCCGCAAAGCAAACTTTTTCATTGGCGTCATATTTTTTAATGCGCACATTTTCGCTTTCGATTGGAATTATGACATCACCTCTATATCTAACCCAGTGGTTATGTATGCCATCATTCACCTCCGGCACGGCAGGGTCGCCCCAATTCCCGATTTCCGAGTGATAACGCTCCAAAATATACTTCATCATACTTTGAATAACAGGGTGGTCAGCAGACGGCTTGATTTTAAGGCTAAGAATATACCCGATAGCGATTTCAGTGCTTTTCAAGCAAGAACCCTGATAATCAAATTCATAAAAAATACCGCCAAACCCGCCGTCCTCGTGCTGATATTTCGCCAGCGCGTCCATAAAAGCGACCGTGTCCTCGCCCTCAAAGTTATAGCGAAACCAAGCCCGGTTGATGTCGTCCGAGTTGGCGAATATGTAATTGCGGGCTTTGATAAAGTTTTCGTGTGATAATTTAACCATACCTACTTTACCTCGGATTCGTCAAGTTTCTCATCCCCGTCCACCTCATACTTCGACCGAACCCGTTTTTCAATGTCCTCAATAGATGGCAGAGCCGCCTCTAATTCTTGCGGCAGTGTTTCGGTTAGCCGATATTCGCTAACGCCGATAGGCTTTGTCATATCGCGCAAGGCGTATTCGGCAATGGTCTTGTTTTTATCACGGCAAAGAATCAGCCCGATTGAGGGATTATCACCCTCTTTTCTTAAAAGGTCATCCACCGCCGAAAGGTAGAAATTCAGCTTTCCGGCATATTCCGGCTTAAAAGCGCCGGTTTTTAACTCAATCACAAAGTAACAATGAAGGATAGCGTTGTAAAATAGCAAATCAAGATAATAATCCTCGCCGCCGACCTCCAAATGATATTGGTTGCCGTGAAAACCAAAGCCAGTCCCAAGTTCAAGCAGCAGTTTTGAAATGTTTGCGACCATTTCCTTTTCAATATCCCGCTCAATAATCTTTTCCCGCGCCTCAATGAAATCGAAAATGTATGGGTCTTTAAGCGTTTGTTCAGCTAATTCGCTTTGCGGAGAAAGCAAACGCTCCCCAAAATTCGTTGTCTTTTCGGCGATCATTTGCCGCCCATAAAGCCCGGATTCAATTTGCATGGACAAAACATTTTTATTCCAACCGTTTTCAACGCTTTTTTGAATGTACCAAATCCGCGCATCCATATCCTTCACTTTTTCCATCAAAGCAATATTATTGCGCCACGGAATTTGTGCAACGACCTGTTGCACAAATTGCAAATCGGGATATTCTGCGGCAAATCGTTTCATATATTTCAGATTGCGGATTGAATATCCTGTTGCTTCGGGGAAATCCGCTTTTATATCCGCTGACAAATTTTCAATAAAGCGGTCGCCCCACCGACTGTTTTCAATGATAACATTTCCGATACGCCAATAAAGCGTGAACATCTCCGTGTTCGCGCCTATCACCGCTTTATATTGCGCGGAGCGGATTTGAGATTTCACGCCCTCAACGATTTCAAAATATTCAGAATTGTTCATCAGCATAGCTTTTCTCCTTATCCCCTCGCAGCCAACAATAGCGTGTGGGTATAAAACCACAAATATATTCTATCACGAAATCCGCAGATTTGCAAGAGCGGATTTCGCCAATTAAGCGCATATGGAAAACAGAAATAACCGTAGCAGCCTCAACAAATCGCTAAAACGGACGGCTATGCTAAAAAATAATTTTTTGAGATTGGACAAAACACCTTGACAAACTGAATCGGAACAGACGTATTCAGTTCAGCGTTGTACGGAAATCTTTGCCTGTCGCCGCAACTCCTGATTGTAAACACGGGTTAAACCGTGATATACTGTCGTTGCTGTGGCGGCGGAATTTCCGTGCTCGTAGGCTTGATCTTTAACAGTTTCCCTACTTGCGTCGCGCGGTGGGTCCAATCACCTCACGACCGCTGCGGCCCGTTTTACCGGCCTCGCGGGAATATTTTAGCACAGCGGAAAACGATATGCAAGTGTTTTTTGTGAAAACATCGCCCTTGACCCCATAGCAGAAATGCGCTATAATATAGTCAATATATTGCTATGTAAGGAGTGCTGTTTTTATGCAAATCAAACCATCCGCGGCAATACGTCAAAATTACAACGAGATAGCGGCATTGTGCCGTACAACAAAGGAGCCGGTTTTTCTTACCAAAAACGGCGAAGGCGATCTTGTGGTGATGGATATGGACACATATACCCGCCGCGAAAAGATGCTGAAATTGCGCGAAGAGCTGTTATCCGTTGAGGAAGACCGCGCAGCCGGGAT
>JAISAA010000289.1 GCA_031266955.1 Oscillospiraceae bacterium
ATGGACGGCAAGCTCGGCTCCGAGGTTTTCGTCATGGGCGGCGGCAACGTCGCGATGGACGTCGCGATCACGGCAAAGCGCCTCGGCGCGAAAAAAGTCACGCTCGCCTGCCTTGAGACTCGCGAGATAATGCCCGCCAGCATTGAGGAAATCGCCCGCGCTGAGGAAGAAGGCATCGTCGTGATGCCCGCGTGGGGTATGAGCCGCGTCGTCGAGGAAAACGGCGTCGTGCGCGGAATGGAGCTCAAGCGCTGCGTAAGTCTGCGCGACGAGCAGGGCCGTTTTTCCCCGAAATACGACGAGAACGAAAAAACGGTCGTCACCGCAGAGAACATTCTGATGGCGATCGGCCAAAGCGTAGACCTCTCGTTCCTCGACGACAAATATCAGGTCCAGCTCTCCCCGCGCGGCCTCATCGACATCAACGACCAGGCCCAGACCTCCCGCAAGGGCGTCTACGCTGCGGGCGACGCGACGACCGGCCCCGGCACAGTCATCCGCGCGATAGCGAACGGACACGCCGCCGCCAACGGAATGGCGCGCTATTTAGGCGTCGATTCGACCGCGTCCGAATACTGCGATTGCTCCGAATATCTCAAATCCGACGCCGAGGGCGTCACGCGCACCGAAATGATGAAGCTGCGCGAGGTCAAGCTCGAAGAGCGCAGCATAAACGTCGAAGACGCGTTCACAGCCTCGAAGGAAGAAGCAACGGCCGAGGCGCAGCGTTGCCTCACCTGCTCCTGCTACGCCGTGCACCCGTCCGATATCGCGCCGGCGCTCATCGCGCTCGACGCCAAAATCGTCACGAACACGCGCGTGATCGACGCCGAGGACTTCTTCACGGTAAAAATCCCGTCGAGCACCGTGCTGTCCATCGACGAGATCATCACGGAGATACAAGTCCCCGCCCCGGCGGCGGGCGAAAAGAGCGCGTTCATCAAATTCGCGTTCCGCAAGTCGATAGATTTCCCCATCGTCAACTGCGCTGTAAAGATCGGCGGAGCCTCACCGCGCGTCGCGCTCAACGCGATAGCGCCGAAGCCGTTCCGCGCTTACGCCGCGGAAGACGTCATCGCCGGCAAGAAGCTCGACGAAAGCGTCGCGGAAGCCGCCGGCGCCGCGGCAGTCGCCGAAGCGCAGCCGTTCGAGTCCACGAAGTACAAGATACAGCTCGCAAAAACAATGGTAAAGCGCGCACTGCTCGCGGCCAGATAAACGCAACCTCTGAACAAACACAAGCGCCCCGGATATTTTTTATCCGGGGCGCTTGCATAACCGTCGCGCCGTGTAGGGGCAGGGCTTGTCCCTGCCCTGCCCTGCCCTTTGGGCGACCGCAAGGGCCGCCCCTACGCAATTCCTGTCCCGTAGGGGCGGATGGCAATCCGCCCGTCACCGGAAACCAGATGCGGGACGATGGACGCGGGACGATTGCCATCGTCCCCTACTACTGCGAAATATCTAAAACTTGTCGTAAAAAGACATAGATTCAATGCATCGCAACGAAAAAGAGCGGCATTTTCTGACAACTTTTAGACGTTTCGGCATACTACGAGGAGCGCGGGCGGCGCCGCGCGATTTATCGCGCCCGTGTCATATGACGGCGCGGATGTCAGGGCAGGGCGCGGCGTGCCGCGCCCCTACGGGGGACGGGGACACGCGCGTTAAATCACACGCCCGCGCGCACAGGGACCGCGCATTCGTGCGGCGATCCCCGTCGTAGGGGGCGGCGTCCCCGACGCCCCGCCGTATCCCCGTCCCGTAGGGGCGCGATTTATCGCGCCCGGTTTTGCACATCGCGTATACACGGTTCGGATGTGTATTCCGACCGGGGCGCGATAAATCGCGCCCATACAGGGTGTTGCGCCGTAAGGGCGGATTACCATCCGCCCATCACCGTAAACCGGACGCGGGACGGTTACCCCTACGGACGGAGGAACGGCGGGGCGGTGTGGACACCGCCCCCTACGGGAACGGTTGCGAAATCCCGGTGTAGGGGCGGGTGTCCACACCCGCCCGCCGTCCTTTGCGCACCAACAAAAAAATCCTCCGCCGTTTGTTTCGGCGGAGGATTTTTTTGATTTTCTCACGGCACAAACGCCTCTACAATGTCGCCGAAATGTCCTTTTTCGCCTTCCCGGTTGATTTCCCACCTTCCGCAAAGATAAACCTTTTTGCCGCGTTCGTGTTCTTTGAATTCGAGGGTGAGCGGTGATTTTGTATCGAACGATGAGTTTATCAGGTCTTCGACGTCCGTTGGTGGCGCGTCCAGCATAGCCCAGCGTATCTCTATGCCGTGGACGCCGGCGGGTTTGGCGCGGCGTTCGCTGTCTTTGTCGCGGTAGTTTATTATCAGACAGCGCGGCGTGCCGCTGTCTATTGTCAGCTCCGGAACTGTTTTCGGGATCGGTACGGGCGTCGGTTTTGGGTTGTGGTTGTGAAGGCGCATCGCGGTTCTGTCCTCGTCTGTTACGGGGTCGAATTTCAGGTACTGCGCTACGAAATTGCGGATGTATTTTACGGCGGCTTTTCGCGCGTCGTTTTTGTATTCCGTGTCAACGGGCGTGTGGGCGGCGAGGGTTATGTTGTATTTTGCGTGCCAATTGTCGTAAAGATCGGACAGCTCCGTCACCTTGTCGAGCGGGATGTCCGGCCATTGATCGGGATACATACCTTGTGTCTTTTCCTCGACGTAGTTTTTCAGGTTGAAGTACCAGCCGTCGAAGTCGGCGTCGCGGGTGGGGATGTAGTCCTGTGTGATTTTCGACATTATGTGATTACCTCTTTCCTGTGTTTTTGTTTTTTCTCCGCTCTTGGACGTTTATGAGGGGCTTATAAACGTTTGTGAGTGGTTTACAAACGTTTATGAAGGGCTTATAAACGTTTATGAGACTCTTATTAACGTTTGGGATGCTCTTATTAACGTTTATGGAGGGCTTACAAACGTTCGGAAGTCTCTTGTTAACGTTTGGGAACCTTTCAGTAGATTCTACGGTAGTTTTTATCTCTTAATTACTTGTTTGTTTTTCCATACGTTCCATTCATTGTGATAGTACAGCTCATTGAAATAATCTACAATATTATTAAAAGCAGTATACATATTGGCCAGCATAAATAAATTTCCTTTTATATGCGCATTTGCGGATGATCCTGCCGATAACAAGCCAGCAGCACCAATCGCACCCAAACTGCCGAAACCAGCATACACTGAACGTCCGGGCGCGTATTCACCTAATTCGGTCATTGAGTCATAGTCAATTTCCATAGCGCTGCAAATGATTCGCAATTGTTTTGCCACATAAATATCAATGTAAGCCATACCGCCTATCCACAATTCGCGTCCGTCCTTTTCGGCGGCGGTTTTAAGCGATTTCAATCCGCGCGCCGCCTGCTTATATGGAAATCCGTGAGTTATATCTTGCTTCACGCTCATAGCCACAATCCCGCTATATACAATCCTCTGTATTGTGCACTTTTCCAATTCGAGGACTGTTTTACCGATACCGATTCTCTTTTCACACGACAATGTTAAACTTGGCGGAATTACTAACATCGGCTCGGTTCCCTTGACTTCTCTTGGGAGGTTCCTCCAAACTTCTCTTTTTAACAGTTGTATCGGCAATGGTGTAGGGAACGGTGTTTTTTCTATTCCGTAAATCTCCCAAACCTTCGGATATTTAGTGTAAACATCCGAAAAATTTGAAAACAGCATTTGAAATAACATTTTGAATTTTCTCCTCAATTTATATTTTTAGCTTTCTACAGTAAATGAAAGTCGTCACATATTACATTTCGTCGATTTTGTTTCGCCGTGAACTCGGCGGTGGTCTCTCCTGTGGAAGTATTTTCGGGCATTTTATTACGCGCATTTGGTCGTCCTCCGTCCTTAAATTTTCGCTGTTCAACGCCTCTAATTTGATGTAACATTTTATATTAAATGTTACATGGTTCCAAAAGTCCTTGCAATCAAAGGCTTTTTTGGAGGTTGAGCGGCTCGTAACGCGAGTGTAAATCAAATTCCGGAGAGCAAAAAGCGTTGCGGGGCAAGCGAAAAACAACCGATGTAACATTTAATATAAAATGTTACATCGGCTGTCAGCGTCGAGTATTGGGCTATTGGGGTTATTCTACCACAGGTGGAAGCCCCTGTAAAGACATTTTTTTCGTTTTTCCGACAAATTTTGCGCGCGTGCGGTCGTCCTCCATTCCCCTCCGGTGGAGGGGTGGCGCGAAGCGACGGGGTGGTTTCCTCGGGAATCGCCGCCTAAGCAGCGCTTCTCACCCCGCCCCCTGCGGGGGCGCCCCTCCACTGGAGGGGAATGGACGGCGGGCCGGACCGTCTGAAAATTAAACCCGGAACATAAGGGACGGCGGGACGGGCTTACCCGTCCCGCCGGCTTATATAGTGTGTTAACGATACGATTTTTGTTATTTTTAGAATTTGAAATGTAACCCGGAGCGCTCACCCGTCCAGCAGCGCCGCGAATTCTTCTTCGTCCGCGACTTTCACCCCAAGCTCCTGCGCCTTCGTCAGCTTGCTTCCGGCGTCCTCTCCCGCGACGACTATGCTCGTTTTTTTAGACACGGAGGACGAGACCTTTCCCCCGCGCGCCGTTATCAGCTCCGCGGCCTCGTCGCGCGTATAGCCAGTCAGTGCGCCGGTCAGCACGAACGTCATTCCGTCGAATTTCCCGTTTTCGGGCGCCGCCTCGCCCGTCATATCGACTCCGGCCTCACGCAGGCGGGCGAGCAAATGCTTCGACTGGATGTTCTCGAACCATTCGAGCAGATACCGCGCCGTCGTCTCGCCGATGTCGCGGACGGCGGTTAGCTCCTCAACGCTTGCGTTTTCGAGCGCCTGCATCGTCAAAAAGCGCTCCGAAAGCGCTTTTGCCGCGCTCTCGCCTATCTGCGGGATACCGAGCGCGTATAGCAGCGCGGCAAGCCCGCGCGATTTTGATTTTTCTATCGCGCGGAGAAGATTTTCAGCCGATTTTTTACCGAACCGCTCAATGCTCTCAAGGCGCTCCGGGTCGAGGAAATAGATATCCCCGGCGGAGGCTATCATAGCCTCGTCCAAAAGCTGACGCGCGACGGCGGTCCCCAAGCCCTCGATATCCATCGCGCGGCGCGACGCGAAATGCG
>JAISAA010000305.1 GCA_031266955.1 Oscillospiraceae bacterium
TACAGCCCCTCGCCGGTTTTCGCGTCGATGAAGAACGGGAAGTTGTCCTTATACAGCGCGGTGCAATAGTTTTCCGCGACGCGGCGCGCGAAATCGCGGTGCTCCGTGTCCCACAGCCCCGTGATGATGTACAGCATGGCGGGCGGCAGGACGCTGCCGCAGCCGAACGCCATCTTGTCGTAATATTCGCTCGTAAGCGCCTCCGACGCGAACCCCCACTCGGTGAAAAAGCGCGAGGTATCGGACAGGTCGGCCACGAGCTTGCCGAGGATATCTTTCGGCAGCCGGTCGCCGAGGATAGCCGGCATATAGTGGATCAAATTGTCGGAGACGACCTTCTCGCCGGTCTCAGGGTCAAGCGCGACAAAACGCGAGCCATCCCACAGCTTATCGACCAATTTTGCCAGCATAGTCCGCGATTTATTGAACCATATATCGGCGTCCGCCTTTCCGAGCAGCTTCGCCAGCTCGCCGCAGGCCTCGAACAGCAGAACCAAGTACGCCGCCAAATCCGGCGTTGTGAGCTTGATGTGCTCCCTGAACAGCGAGCTCGCGTCGAATCCGGTCTCGTCGCTGTGCCAGTTGCTCGGCAGGCCGTCTCCGTCCTCGTCGCGGCAAGTCAAGAACCAATCGCCCCACCTGCACATGCCGCCGTACAGCATTTCGAGCTTGTCGCGCGGCACTTCTTTTAATAAGTCGTGCCGCTTCATTATCTGCAGTACCGCCCAACCGTGCATAGGCGGCTTGAGCATAAGCGACTCGCACATTGCGTCGTCGTACATATCGGGCAGTTGCCCGAGCGCGTTTTGTTTGTCTATCGGGCCGAGCATCAGGTCTACGGCGAAGCCGGTGTGCTCCATAAGCGCAACCGCGTTTTGGCACATCTGCCATTGCGACGCGATATTGCTCGCGAACATCAGTATCATCGGGTACCGCGCGCTGCCGTAAGGATCTGTCAGGAACGACCAGAGCGTGTATTCGCACTCCTCCCGCTTGTCCTCATACGCGCCGGAAAACGCGGGCATTTTGCCGATAAACTCGTTCCAGTCCGCCTGCATAGACGCCTTCGCCTCGGCGTATGTGGGATAGATGCCGCGTACCTGCCCGTCAAATGTCGATTCCTCCAGCACGAGCGTAAACGTGCCGTCCGGGGCGGGCGACGTTTTGCCGCTGACATAGCCGCTGGTGAGGTGTTTCCAGTCCCACGGGGCGCTGCCGTGCCCGTCGTCGAACGCGAAACCCGAGCCGCCCAGCCCTTTGAATATCATTGAGCAGGTGTAGCGGAAGAACGCCTCCCACGCGCCGTCTTTTCTGACGTGGACGCTCTCGTGCTCGACCATAGTCTTTTCAAACATCAGCCCCATTCCGGGGTCGCCCTCCGCTATGATCTGCGCCGTCCCCGCGAACGTGAAGCGCACGTCGCCGTCAGGCGTTGACAGCGTGAGCTCCGCCGGGCGCGCGGAGGTCGTGTACGGCACCCTCTCGCCGTTGTATGTGACCGCGATGTTAATGAGCCTGTTCTTGTCCGGCGCGAGCGCCGCCATCCCGTGCAACGTGCCGAGATACAGCGCCGGCTCCGTGCCCGGAAACGCGAAATTGTAGACCCCGAACCACGCGCCGCGGCGCTTGAAGACCTTTCCGTCGATGCTGACGGGCTTGTTGTGTACTGTTGACATAATACCATTCTCCTTTAATAAAAAAATATACGGGGAATACACATAAAAAATATTGCTAACACGAAATAATATTAGTACAATATTAGCAACTGCAGTCGATTCCGTCAAGATGGCAAATTGCACAAAGGTTTGCGCCGAGCTGTTGGTTTTATTGTCCGATCGCTCAAAAATATATAATATGATCGGCGATGCTCCGCAGAAAAAGAACTTGCTTTCATTAAACTCAACCCTGAATCGTGAAACTCCCTCACATTAAGCGTCAGATTTCGCTTGAGCATTTGTGCTTCAAAATTCAACCGGGAGACTTTCTGCCTCTCATTGCCTTTGCCATTTTAGCCACTGTTTTTGCTCGCAGTCAGCCCCGATTTAGCCTGAGCAGTCGAAAAATTGTCACAAAGAGATAGCCAACCGCTTTCAGCAATCTCCAAGCCATAATCGGAATTCCGATGAGCCCTCCGACGATGAAAAACTTCGTGATTAAGATTAGCGGCGCTATTACCGACTCTTGAACATTATTGCTGTTGTATGATGTTCGTACCGAAAACCTCTGCTGTACGCCAAACGGAAAACCACATATTAGCAGCGTTATCACAACATTCTCAAAATTATCATCTGTAAATTTGATTTTCGACACCACATAAATCAGCAATATAATGCCTGAAGGCAATATAACCTTCTTGAAAAAATCAATTCCTATATCTTTTAACGTCATATGCTCAATCCTTTTCGTCCGTCCCGCCCATATTTACGATATACACCGTGTTGGTGCTGCTGTTCCAACTTATCTTCTTCCAGCGCCCCCGCGACGGCGCGCACGGGTGGATACGCCGTGCCGTTCACGGTCAGCGCCAATAAGATAACCAGTATGCCTGAAATACTTCTACTTCCACTCATTAAAATCGTTAATCCCTTTTTCATCTGTAAGATTCTCCTTGGGCATTTTTAATTTTTTGTTATTTTCGCAATCAAAGAAACCGCCTCAACGCAGTTTAGAAATAAAGCAGTTTTTCTGTGGCACTTTTCCTCGCTCAGCAGATGTCTCACTCGCAACTCAGATGATTCAGCCCGTGTATACGGGCTCTTAATTCAACCCCAAGGCTTCGAGAAGATCGGTATGCCCGGTTCCTTCAAGCATGGCCGCAAACAACCTGATAATGGTCGCTATACATTGTTCACGCGTGTAACTGTCCTTTGGCGCAAACATATTATTGCCTACGCCGTTCATAACGCCGATGTCGCTCATTGTTGCGACCGCTTCATAAGCCCATGGCGATATTGCGTCGTTATCGCTGAATGTTATCGGCGCTACGTTATACACCTCACAATCAAGAGCGCTAATCAAGTTGGAAAGCATTGTTGCCGCCTGTTAGCGCGTGAGTCGCGCGTCTGGATCGAATTTATTTCCCCCGATGCCATTCACTACACCAAGCCCCGCCATTTTTCTGACGTTTATGTCCGCCGTATCATCGAAGTCTCTTAATTCGATTATCTCTGTTTGGAATACAAACTCATAGAGTTTTACGCCCAGCGCGCAAAATTCCGCACGCGTCGCGGCTTGTCTGAAGTTTGATAGCAGCTCTGTCGGGCACAGGTTAAGCCGATTCGCGTCATTCACCGCCTCAATAGCCCATGACGATGGTTTGCCGGCAACGGGAAGCGGTTTTCTGAACTCAGCCGCCGAAGGTTTGTCCTTGTAGTCGCTTGTACACTCCGGGAACGCGCTTTTATCCCATGCGAAACCGTGTGCTGTATAGGTCGCGTCGCTCACAAGGACAACCAGGTCGGCTGACCAAGCGCCCGAATCGTCGAAAGCCTGTACGTCAATGTGATACCAATTGTCGTCAACCTTTACGATGTTCCATTGATGGCTCGGATTTACAGCCGTAGCGTCGGCATGGACATAGTGGCAATCAATGCCCATACCATCGCATAGCGCCTTGAAAGCCCTTGCATAACCCGAGCACTGGGCTTCGTTGTAGATGAGTGCGCCCCACGCCGTATTTGCGCTGTTTTTCGACCAATCGTCCGCGTAACCGCAGCTATCGACGAGATACGCGCAAGCCGCCGCGACCTTCTCCACATCTGACATATCGGATAATATGTATTCGTTCAAGAAAGACGCTACGGTATCGGCGACCTCGTTTAGCTGATCTTGCGTCAACGCTTTACCATAGATTGACGAACCAACTTTATAGTCGCCTGATGTGACGACGGACGACCTGTCCGCCGCAAACACGGACGCGGTAAACGCCGCCAGAGCAAAAATGGCAATCATCGCCGCCATTAAAAATCTTTTTGCCGTCTTTTTCATAATTTTACACCTCAAATTAATTTCGATTAACTTCCTTAAAAACTCCGCATGACTTTCCACTTTGATTTTCCGCCTCTCGTATAAAGTTTTTTGAGAGGCCGCCAAAAAGGCGCGCAGGGGAACCCGGGCGGCTTGCCCGAATCTCACCTACGCGCCGAATATATGTTTACCAACGCACGGAGCGCGCCTGTCAGGAAAAGCGCGTCCTATGTATTCAGCGTATTACGAGAAATCCTCCGGGGCCACAAGCAGCTTGAAAACAGTAGGAATATCGCGTATACTGTAAACGCTGTGGCGGCGGGTTTTTGCTCGTGTTTGTAGGTGTTGTCTTAACTGGGTTCCTACACACGTCGTGGTGGTGCTGGTTACACCGTCACGACCGCTGCGGCCTTGTTTTGCGGCCTCACACGGTAATTCTATCACTTGACGGAATATATTGCAAGTGTTTTTTACCGGCGTAAAAATTTTTTTGCGGCATATCGCTCCGCGCCTTCGTTCTCACAGCCCGACTATTGTAACGGTCTTCCCCTCGAACGTCTCTTTTTCCATATAAATCTTGTCGTCCCAGCCGGCGCCGGTATCCCGGTCGAAGATGGCGAGCCAGCCCTCGCGCGCGCCGTAGACGTCCATATACCGCAGCGTCTGTTCAATGCCCTGCGTCCTGCTTTTCTCACCGCGCCATAGCTTGAGTTCTATCGGGTATTTCTCGCCCTCGTATACGACGCATAAATCAAGCCGCCCGCGCCCCGCCGCCATCTCGCGGAGGATCTGTCCGCCGCCGTTTATCACGCGCTGCAGAAACGCCATTAGTATCAGGTGCGGCGCCGCTTCGTTGTAGTCGAACCGTTTGATCCAAATGTCGCTGTTCTCGCGCCAGAATTGCTGAAAATCGCACATGAGATAGTCCATGTCTATGCGCCCGTTTTTCATATAGCGCGGCAGCTGATAAGGGCTATTATCCCGCGTTAAGACATTTTGCATATTATACGTCAGCGTGCGGGCTATGACCTCTGCGTATATCGGGTTAGCGGGCCTCAACTGCCTGTCCGCTTCTGTTATCAAGCCCAAATCCCTTACATATTGATAGTCGTCTGATAACTGATCAATATAGTCCTCGCCCATGATTATCGGTTCTATGACTTTCCGCACACGCTCTTCTTTCAGCCTTTCGAGCAGGCTGTCTATATGCGTGTCGCGGCGCAGGATAATTGTTTGTATAGCCCTTTCGACCATTTCGGATGTGACCGGGCGCGTGTAGTCGCCGTTCAGTTGTTTTTCGATCACCTCGCGGGCGATAGCGTTGACGAGCCACGGCTGCCCTTTCGTCTGATCATAGACAAGTTCCACAGCGCCTTCCTCGAATACCTGCCCCGTCTCGTCGGTGTGCTGTTTATACAGCGCGCGTATCTCGTCTGTTGTGAAGTTCTTCAGCGTCAGCGATTCCGTGACGATGTTGAACGGGCTCGCGGAGCCGAGAGTCTCGCTCTCCGGGCGCACGCGCGCTTTGAAATCGCGTATATTGCGCATCCCTACAAGCGCTATCGAGTGGACAAATGGGTAGCTGCTGCGGCTGTTGTAGCCGTCGCGCAGCTGTCGCAGAAATGTTATCAGCGTCCCCTCGCTAAGGCAGTCCACTTCATCAAATAGGATCACCAGCGGTTTGTCAAGCAGCTTACAGAACACGGAGAGCTCTCTTTTCAAGACCCCTGTGTAGTGGCTGAAGTCCGCGCTTTCCGCAAATTCGCGCCCATGG
>JAISAA010000004.1 GCA_031266955.1 Oscillospiraceae bacterium
GTGGAGCCGTCGCGCATCACGCTCACGCGCGACTCGTGGTACGGCGGCGATATGGTGTTCGACGAGGCCGCCAAGCACCATTTTATCTATCAGACCCCGTTCGGCTCTCTGACGATGGGAATAGACACGGAAAGCATCACGCGCGACCTCGGAGAGCACGGCGGCGGCCTTTTAATAAAATACGCGCTCGACGTGGAAAATGTCATCGTCAGCCGCAACAGCGTCAAAATAGACATAAAGCCCGCGTAAGCCGCGCGAATTTTGATTCGTCAAGTCGCCGGAACGGCGACCGGGCTGTAAGCCCGCAAATAAAATCAGAGGTGCTGCACTTATGATAAATATGAACACCCTCGCGAAGGACAAGATAAGCTCTATTCTCAAAAACGCGTTTTCAAAAGCGGCTGCGGCGGGCTTGCTCGCGGACGCCGCCGGTTTTGATATAGCTTCGCTCACCGGCGCGGTCGAGGTCCCGCGCGACGCGAAAAACGGTGACTTCGCCGCGACGCACGCCCTCGCGGCGGCGAAAAAGCTCGGCGTCCCCCCGCGCTCTCTCGCGGGCGTTTTGGCGGAAAATATCGAGCTCGACGGAACCTATTTCGGCTCCGTTTCCGTCGCCGGGCCGGGCTTTATCAATTTCACGCTTTCGCAAAAATGGTACGCCGAGGCTCTGCGCGTCATAGAGAACGAGGGCGAAGCCTACGGCGCGTCGGACTCAGGCCGCGGGGAGCGCGTTATGATCGAATTCGTATCCGCCAATCCGACGGGGCCTATGACGATAGGCAACGCGCGCGGCGGCGTGCTCGGGGACGCGTTAGCGTCGGTGCTCTCGCGCGCCGGGTACGACGTGCGCCGTGAATTTTACGTCAACGACGCGGGCAATCAGGTGGCGCTGTTCGGCAAAAGCGTTGACGCGCGGTATATGCAGCTTGTGCTCGGCGAAAACGCCGTGGAATTCCCTGAAAAGGGCTATCAGGGCGAGGATATAAAGGAGCTCGCGAGGCTTATTTTTGACGAAAACGGCGATTCGCTCGCCGCACTGCCGGAGGAGGAGCGCGTCCGGCGCTTTATTGCCTTCGGCATCCCGCGCAACACTGAGAGGATGAAGCTTGATTTGGAGCGGTACGGGATCAATTACGACACGTGGTTCCTCGAAAGCTCGCTGCACGCCTCCGGTTATGTGGACGAGACCGTTGAGCTTTTGATAAAAAGCGGCCTGACGTATGAAAAAGATGGCGCGCTCTGGCTCCGCAACACGGACTTCGGCGCGGAAAAGGACGAGGTGCTGCGCCGGTCAGACGGCTTTTATTCCTACGACGCCGTCGATATCGCTTACCACCGCAATAAATTCGCGGAGCGCGGCTTTGACCGCGTGATAAACGTGCTCGGCGCCGATCATCACGGCCACACGATACGCTTCGGCGCGACGATGTCCGCGCCCGCCCTGCGCGAGGCTCTCGGAATAAAAAACGGAAAGCTTGAATTCCGGCTTATGCAGATGGTGCGGCTGACGCGCGGCGGCGAGACCGTTAAGGTCTCAAAGCGCACGGGCAAGGCGATAACGCTCAGCGATCTGCTGGACGAAATATCCGTTGACGCGTGCCGCTTTTTCTTCAACGCGAAGCCGGACAACCACCTCGAATTCGACCTCGACCTCGCCATCCGGCAGGACAGCGAAAACCCCGTGTACTACGTGCAATACGCCCACGCGAGGATTTGCAGCCTCATCCGCGCGCTGGCCGCCGAGGGCTTTGCCGTGAAAAGCGTCGCGGAGCTGGAAGCCGCGCCGTCCGGCGCGCAATTATCAGCCCTTTCTGGCGAGTTTGAGAAAGAACTGATAAAGCAATTGGCGCTGCTGCCTGACGAGCTCGCGCTCGCCGCGCGGGAGCTTGACCCGTCGCGCGTCAATCGCTACGTAACGGAGCTCGCGACGCGCTTTCACAAATTCTACACCGCCTGCCGCATAAAGGGCGAGGTGCCCGACATCCTCTCCGCGCGCCTGAAGCTCGCCGACCTGACGCGCGGCGTGATAAAAAACTGCCTCACGATAACAGGCGTCTCCGCTCCCGAAAAAATGTGAGCCGCGCGGGGAACGCGCTGACGCGCGACGTCGCCGCGAACGCGGCGTTCCCCGTGCGCGCACGCACGTTAAATAAATCACACGTCAGAATTCAGCACGTTGCGCTCCATATTAAAGCCAAAGACATTGCATTTTACGGGGCTTTGATGTATACTCACACCATCGGCGGAGGTGCGGCGGAAAGGGGGCGTTTTTGTGACGGCGCAAGCGCGAAATGAACTGAACAGCATAGTTAAAGCGATTGCGGACACAGGAATGGCGTCAAAAATCATTCTTTTCGGCTCTATGGCGCGCGGCGAGGAAACGCCTGAAAGCGATATCGATCTGTGCGTTTTAACGCCGATCACAGACCGAAGACCGCTCGATATTTCAATAGACCTGCGCCGCAAGCTCTTTCATGTAAAGAATATGCCGCTTGACTTATTGACTTACAATCAAGACAAATTCGAGGAACACGCCGCCTCGCCTGCCTCATTCGCGCACTTGATCAACACGGAGGGGGTGGTGGTGTATGAGCGATAGCTTGCATATTTCGAGGTGGATCAGCTTCGCGCAAAGGGATTATGATACCGCTGAAAAAATGTCTATCCTGCACCGCCCCGTACCGCTTGAAATAGTGTGTTTCTTATGTCAGCAAAGCGCGGAAAAAATACTTAAAGCGTATACAATCGCGCAAAACGGGCCGCTATTGAAAACGCACGATTTAGAAAGTGTACTGAAAATATGTATGAAATACGACGATCGT
Organism: Oscillospiraceae bacterium; assembly: GCA_031266955.1. Lineage (GTDB taxonomy): Bacteria > Bacillota > Clostridia > Oscillospirales > Oscillospiraceae > JAIRRO01. Next base: position 2,823 of record JAISAA010000004.1, read on the forward strand.
TTTTCAAGGTTTGAAGATATTTGCCCCGTATTGACCGAATACGCCACCGCGACAAGGTATCCTGCCGACGAGGATTTTATCACCGAGCAAGATATGAAAATCGCGCTCGAAAACGCGCGTGAAATTTTGAATTTTACCAAGGCGCGGGTTTTGGAAATTACAGAAAAGGACCAATAACAGCGCGTTTGTTGTGTTTACAAAAATTTATAATTGTTTTTTGGGCGGCAGTATCAGCGAAATCATGCTTGGGACGGCTTGCCGCGCCGTCGGCTATTTTTTCGCTCGGCTTTTCGCCAACAGTATAATGGCGAGCGCGGCTGAAAGAAGCTCGGCCAGCACTACCGAAACGACTATGCCTATTCGCCACAAGCTTATACATAGTATCGCTGTTACTATGAGTACAACAACCTTAAATGAACAGAGTAAAACAAAGTGCTTTCGTTTTCTGATGTTAATCAGATAAAAGCCCATCGCCAAGTTGAACGAGAGAAACGGTATCGTAATTATTGCCGGTGTTCTCATATAGTGTACGTATATTAAAAATTCTTCGTCAAATCCCATCAAACGTAAACTCGGGAGCATAATAAAATAAATGATGATCGCCGCACCGATGCTAAACGAAATTTCCGAGATTATAAATCTACTTAACCTTTGTCCAGCCCGTTGTAGAAAAAAATTTTCGCTGCTCACAACAATACAAGCGACAAACAAAAACAGAAAAAACAGACAGGTCAAAATAATTTGATCGACATAACCGTAGTATCCGGCAAAGCGTCTGACTGCGAGTAAACATATAAGCCACACTGCGAATGTTCCTATGCTATGCCACGCCAGCTTCGCGCGCAAGCTCGGCGCCGTCACCATTTCCGCGCCGCATTCGCGGCAAAATTCCGCCGTTTCCGATCGATAGCTGCACTTGGGGCATATTTTCATATCGCTTTACGCTCCTTTATCTAAGATTCGGCAACTTTTGTATAATCGCGCGGATGGTTAACCCCGTTTATGTATTGCGTCATGTCCGTTACCGTGAGCGTTTCTCCATCAGCGCTGATACTGAAACGGTATTCGCCCAGAATAATCGTTGTGCCAAGTAGTCCGGATGTGTAGATCGTGAGTTTACTGTCTTCCGCTTCATATGTGCAATGGTTGATAAAGTTTTCCATCCTCACGTCAAGATTTTCGCCGTCAATAAAAATAAGCTGCTTACCTATGCTGGTATTATGACCTGTTCCGAATGGATCGTCTATGTAACTTTCAAGCCATTTCCCAATCAACTGCTCTTTCGCGCGTTCCTGCATCTGTGCCAGTTGCGCGTCGCATTCGGCGGATTTGGCTGACGCGTCCGCATAATCGGGGATGCTGTCATATAATGCTTTCGCTTGCGCGTATGCGCCATCGCTGAATAAGGCACCGGCATGGACGTAATCACATTCGTTTATCTTAGCGACCGAATCGGAGTAACCACCCAACTCAATAAACAGCTCTTTTGCGTACTCATAGTCTCCGTTATTCATTATATTAATTGCAATACGGTAATCGCACTCGGCGACCATAGATGCCGAATCTTTGTAATTCCCCAGAGCGGCAAATATGTCCTTAGCCGCCGAATAATCGCCCTTATTCATCAGATTGTTCGCGCGCCGATATTCCCAATAGCCGGGTTCAAGCTTATCAGCGGCGTCGCGATAATCGCCCAGTTCCTGAAATATGCTTCTCGCTTCCACCAGCCCCTCTTCATTATCTGCATATTCTTCTAACTCGGCCGCGTACCGATACGCGCTCTCTTTTGCCATTTCGTCGGAATTGGCGTACGGTTCCAAGTCCTTGAATTCGTTCCACGCCGCCTTATAATCGCCGCGCAAGAAATCGACGTGCGCATCGTAATACGGGCGAAGAATGTACACGTCTTTATAGTCCGACCTTAATTTCTGGATAGTCTCGTATGCGCTTACGTAGTCTTTATTCGCAAAGTGCCGGACAGCCTTTTTATAGATGTTTGCGGGCAGGGACGATAGAACTGCCGGTATTGTGATAGCAAGGATCAGCACTATCACACCGGCGGCGATGAGCTTTGCCCGGTTGGGCAAGCGCAGCAAATAACGTCTGAAGCTCGCTTCGTTGCCGCTTGCGCTCCCGGTTGTGTCGGCGGAGTCCTCGGGCGGCTGTAATTTCGCGCCGCAAACGCTGCAAAAGGGCGCGGCTTGAACCGTATGTCCGCACGACAGGCATTGTTTTGTACTCATGTTTGGTATTCTCCTTATATTATTTCGGTGTCAGCTACTATTCGGCCCCCGTCCAGTCCGCCGTGCCGTAATCGCCCATGCGCTGCAAGTCGCTGACGAGTGCGCCGAGCTCCAGCATCATAGCGTCCGTTGCCGCCGTCGGGGCCGCCGTTACTGTGAACACCGCCCCGTTGCCGCCAAAGCCGCCGTAGCCCTCGCCTATCGCTATGGGCGAGCCGTTCGCTTTGGACGAGTACACTTTGAGAAAGAACATTTTGCGGTAGCAGGTTATGAGCAGGATCACGGCGAGGATGAGCAGTATAACGGCCAGCGGCGTCGGCAATATCTGAATCTTGATAAATGAATCGCTCGCCGTTTGCGTCAGCGCCCAAATTGAGACGCAAGCCATAACGAGCGCGGCGATCAACTGCGCGACTTTAAGCCTGCCGCCGTAAAACGTGCTGAGCCCGGACACGGAGTCGAGCTGCACCTCGTCCACTATCCGGCTGCCGGCGGCGTAGCCGTGAAATATGACCCGCCGGTTCGTCACGGACAGATAGCCGTCGCAGGACGGGAACCGGAGCTTGGAGCAGTGATAAGTCTTTACGACCTTTTCCTCCTTTGCCAGAACAGGCGAGGTTCCGCCGCCCGCCCTGCCGGAGCCTGAGCGGGCGGAAGACGCGCCCGCCGCGCCGGGCTGTACCGATTGCCGCGCGGCCTGCTTCGCCGGATTCGACGCGCCGCATTTGGTGCAGAAACTTTCCGTGTCGTTGATTTGTGTGCCGCATTTTTCGCAGAACATTTGAATACCTCCTGAGGTTTGATTTTGAAAAGCTTCTTAAATAAAGACGTTGAATTTTACGAAAATATGATGTATACTCAATACCATTACGGAGTGACGGAGGTGCAAACAGTATGCCAAACATTAAACCGGTTTCAGACCTGCGGAACTATGGAGAAGTATTGCGTCACGTAGCCATAGGCTCTCCGGTGTTCCTGACAAAGAACGGTCAGGGCCGATATGCTGTTATGGATATCGAAGAATACGGTGAATATGAAAAGCTTTTGGCGTGGCGGAAGCTGAAATCGGAATTGGACGAGGGGCGGTGCTCCGGAGAGGAAAACGGATGGCTTTCCGCCGCCGAGGTAAGAGCGCATTTCGGGGAGCGGCGCGGTGGCTGAAATTAAATACTCCGCAGCGGCGTTGAACGATTTAGATCAGATATTCAACTATATCGCGGAGACTTTGAAAAACCCGGCGGCGGCTTTGAATACGGTCAATAAAATTCAGGATGCCATTGACACGCTTGCCGATTTTCCGCTTATCGGTACTCCGCTGGCTTCAACCGCCGAAATGGATACGGATTATCGCTTTCTTGTGAGCGGAAATTATCTCGCGTTTTACCGTCCGTCGGGCGGCGATGTATTGCTCGACCGAATACTCTACGGCAGACGCGATTATCTCGCGATACTGTTCGGGGATTTGCCGCATAGCGAGGCTGAATAACGGCGGGATGTGGCGGCCCTCTTTCGCCGCCGCATTTTTCGCAGAACATTACAAGTTCGGCGGGGGTTCCGGTTGCCGCGCAGCGGCGAGAAATTGGTGCATTTCCGGATAGCGTGAAGTCTTTCATACAATTTCACCCCATAACAAAATGGCCCTCCCGAGGCTCCGCAACGGAGCTCTCGGGAGAACCGGTAAAAACGGGCGCGCAGGGAACTTGGACAAATTCTTCCGTCCGTTACCTACGCGCCCGAACCACACGCCGCGCCGCGAGTATGCGCTGTAAGCGAAAATCACGGCGGCGGGCGTATTCAATTCAGCGTTATTCGGAAACCCTCCGTTCGCGGCGGCAACTACTGATTGTAAACACGGGTCAAACCGTGATATACTGTCCGTTGCTGCGGCGGCGGAATTTCCGTGCTCGTAGGCTTTTGCTTTAACTGTTGTCCCTACTTGCGTCGCGCGGTGTTGGTAGCGCCTCGCGACCGCTGCGGCCCGTTTTACCGGCCTCGCGAGAATATATTAGCACAACGCGGGGCGGGGTGCAAGTGCTTTATGAAAATTTTGTCGGGCTTTGCGTTTTCCCGCCGTGTGAGGTGCTCACAGTACAAATCCTTTGCGGGGATATTGTTCTTCCGAGACCGCTTGATTTGCACATTAGGTTGTGTTATACTGGATTATCACTTGGCGGCGAGCGGAAAACAAGGTAAGGGTCATGCCGGACAGTCAGGAGGTTTGATGCGATGTTGACACATGAAATAATTGTAAACGCGGCGCAAAAAGCGGCGGGCGAGTTCCCTCTCGAAAAAATGTCGTACTTCGGTTCCTATGCGAACGGGAAGGCGACGGAGGACAGCGACCTTGATATATTGGTCGAATTTGCGGAACCTGCCGTATCAATACTGACCGTCATAAGACTGAAGCGTTTTCTGGAAGAAGAGCTGAAAAAAAACGTTGACGTCATCCACGCTCCAATTCCCGACGGCGCGATTATTGAGATAGAAAAAACGGTGAGCGTTTTATGAAAAAACGTGATAAAATCATCCTGCAAAAGATCATCAGCGAAACCGACGTGCTTGAAAAAATGACAGTTGGCAGAAATGAGCAGAACTTCCTTGCCAGTGATGAGCTCATGCGCGCTACTTGCATGACGCTGATAAACATCGGTGAATTAGTGAAGAACTTATCAGAAGAATGCCGTCTGTCTTACACGCAAATCCCGTGGAAAGACATGGCGGGACTTCGTGACGTGACAGCTCACGGCTACTTCACGCTTAGAATGTCCGACATTTGGATATATGCTTCTTCTGAATTGCCGGAGCAAGCGAAAATGATTCGAGATATATTGAGTGGAGAACCCGAAGAATGAAAAGAAAACTAATAATGCTTTGAAAACGCCGCCGCAATAGCGGTTCAGTTATTTTCACGGGCGTCGCCGCCGCTCCAAAGATATTTCTTAGTCTCGCTGACTATCACGCCCGACAGCAGCAGCAGCGAAATCAGGTTCGGTATCGCCATCAGCGCGTTCAGCACGTCGGCGATATCCCACACCGCGCCGAGCGGCATAACGCCGCCGAAAAACGCGGACGCGACGTAGACAGCCTTGTACGGCGGCACGGCCTTCTTTCCGAACAGATATTCGACGCAGCGCTCGCCGTAATAAGACCAGCCGAGTATTGTTGAAAACGCGAACAGCGCGAGCCCGACGGCCAGAAATACCGGCCCCGCGACGGGTATTTGATCAAAAGCCGCGCTCGTGAGCTCTCCGCCCGAAAGACCGCCGAGCTCCGCCGGGCGCCGCGCTATCGCGGAGACGAGCGTCAGCCCCGTCAGCGCGCACAGGACGACGGTGTCCCAAAACGTCCCGGTCATAGACACAAGCGCCTGCCGCACGGGGTTGCGCGTCTGCGCCGCCGCCGCCGCTATCGGTGCGGAGCCGAGCCCGGACTCGTTTGAAAACAGGCCGCGGGCTATGCCGAACCGCGCCGCCGTCATAACGGTCGAGCCGACGAAGCCGCCGGAAGCCGCGCGCGCCGTAAACGCGCCCTTAAATATCAGCGACAGCGTTTTTCCCAAAAACGGCGCGTTCATAATGAGTATGCTAACGCAGCCGACGGTGTAGAAAACCGCCATAAACGGAACGAGCAGCGTGCAGACCTTTGATATCGACTTGATACCGCCGAGGATAACGACAGCCGTAAGCGCCGCCGCGATAACAGACGTCAAAAACGGCGGCGCGCCGAACTGCGTTTCAAGTATCCCAACAAGAGAGCCCGCCTGCGCCGACGAGCCTATCCCGAACGACGCGAGCGCGGCGAGCGCCGCGAACGCCAGCGCGAGACCGCGGGAGCGCACGCCGCGCTCCAACGCGTACATCGGCCCGCCGAGCATAGTCCCGTCGGACGTTTTTACGCGGTATTTCACAGCGAGCAAGCCCTCGCCGTATTTCGTCGCGATGCCGAGCACGCCCGCTAACCAGCACCACAGCACGGCGCCCGGCCCGCCGAGCGCCACCGCCGTCGCCACGCCGACGATGTTCCCCGTGCCGATAGTCGCGGCCAGCGCCGTCGTCAGCGCTCCAAATTGTGAAATGTCGCCATCGACGGCGCCGGAGGCGTCGTCGATGGCGACGTGATTTGAATTACCGCCTACGGCGGAATTGGGTGATGCCGAGTCTTTCGTGACGGAAAGCTTTATCGCCCGCCCTAAATGTCGTTGGACAAAACGGGTGCGGACGGTGAGCAGGATATGCGTGCCCATAAGCAAAATGAGCATCGGCGCCCCCCAAAGAGCCCGGCTGAGCTCGGACGCTATACGTTCTATTGCGGCCATTGTTGTGTGTGCTCCCGTCTCCGCGGCGCGCCGCGAATATGGGTTTGCCGGCGCGGCTACGCGGGTATATATTCTCTCAGCTTTTCCAAGACCTCGTCTATATTTATCGGCTTGCCGATATGGTCGTTCATACCGGCCTCGAGGCATTTTTCAACGTCCTCGCGGAATACGTTCGCCGTCATCGCGACGATAGGGACGGTCTTCGCGCGAGGGTGGTCGAGGGCGCGTATCCGCCGCGTCGCCTCGCAGCCGTCGAGCTCCGGCATCTGCATATCCATAAGGATCATATCATAGCCGTCGGCGTTTTCCGCGAATTTCTCCACGGCCTCAAGCCCGTTTTCCGCGCAGTCGAGCGTAAGCTCGGTCGGCTCGAGCAGCGCGATGAGTATCTCTCGGTTTATCTCCACGTCCTCAGCAAATAAGACGCGCTTGCCGCGGAACGCCCCGCCGGAGCCGGGCTCCTCTCGCGCCGCCGAGGCGTCGCGCCCGCGAAGGCCGAGGCAGTCGCTTATTATATCCGCGATCGGCGACGGGAACAGCGGCTTTGAAAGGAAACGGCGCACGCCGGCCTCTCTCGCCCGCGCCTCGATATTATTCCACTCCGCGCCGGAGATCATAATGATGACGGAGTGCTCGGCGCCGCGCTGCGATATCCTCTCGGACAATTCTATGCCGTCCATATCGGGCATTTTCCAGTCTATGAAATAAATATCGTAGCCGCCGCGCATATCTATCAGCGACAGCGCCTCCCGGCCGCCGACGGCGGCGTCGCATTTGAAGCCGAGACGCTTTGCGATGTCGAGGAAATAATCGAGCACCTCCGTCGAATCGTCCACGACGAGCGCGCGCAGGCTCCCGAGGGACACGCCCGGTGCGAGAAGGCTTCGCTGAGTCCCCGCGCCCTCGGCGACGCCGAGCCTGACGGTGAACGTAAACGTCGAGCCTTGTCCGAGCTGCGAGTCCGCGCGTATATCTCCGCCCATCATTTCGATGATGTTCTTTGAGATCGCCAGACCGAGCCCCGTGCCGCCGAAGCGGCGCGATATGCCGGAGTCGGCCTGCTCGAACGACGTGAACAGCCGCGTCTTTTGCTCCTCACTTATACCTATTCCCGTATCCGTCACGGATATACGCACGATACATTCCTCGCCGGTGTGAGAAGCAAGCTCCGTATTCAGCTTGACGGCGCCGCCCTCGGGCGTGAACTTCACGGCGTTCGAGAGCAGATTCGTCACGACCTGCGCCAGCCGCTGGTCGTCCCCGACAAGATGATCCGGTATATTTTCGTCTATGCGCACGGAAAATTCCTGTCCCTTTTCCTCCACGCGGAAATTCACGACGTTTACGACCTTTGCCAGCATTTTTTCAAATGAGAATTCGGAGGGGGAGAGCTCGAATTTTCCGGCCTCGATCTTCGAGATGTCGAGAATATCGTTGATGACGCCGAGCAGATGCGTTGACGCGTCCTCGATCTTTCCGAAGCAATAGTCCTTGCGGTCCATATCGTTTGAGCCGCGGCCTATCGACGTCATTCCTATTATCGCGTTCATCGGCGTGCGCATTTCGTGGCTCATATTCGATAAAAACGTGCTTTTCGCGCGGGAGGCTTCCTCGGCCGCGGTTTGGGCCTCCTCAGCCGCCGTCCGCGCTTCCTCGGCCCGCTCCTGCGCGCGGCGTATATCGGTAATATTGTGCATCATCATAACGGACGAGACGATCTCTCCGGAAAACGAGTGCATAGGCGTCACGCGCGCGGCGAGCACGCGCTTTTCGTCTCCCACGGGTACTGTGCATTCAAATTCCACGGAGTCCCCGAGCGCGATAGCGCGCTCATACGCCTCCGAGACCTGTTCGGCGAACTCGTGATCGGTGTATTCCTCAAACACCTCGCTCAGCGTTTTGTTGCTGAGCAAACCGAAATGCTCGACGCCCATACGGTCAAGAAACACTTTTGAGCAGTAGGCGAAGCGTCCCGTGATATCAAGCAGTATTATGATATCCTGAACATTGTCGAGCAGAAGCGACATATACTGCTCCTGCCGCTCTCTTTCGGCGGAGCGCATAGCGGATACGGCCGCGAGCGACGCTGACACGGCCTTGTCGCGGTCCATTTTCGCCTGGAGCCGCGCCATTTGACGGCGGAGCTTCATCAGCTCGGCGTCCCGTTCCTCTATTTGTTTTATGTATTCTTCTTCCGTCATTTTTCGATCACACCCGCCTTCATCTGCCAAATATGAGACTGTCGCGCCTCAGCGAAGCGTCATCGCCGTGTACGTCATATTGTGAAAGCGGTTCACAAGCCGCCCGTCGGCGGAGCTCGGCACGGGGCAGATTTCCCCTCCGCTGTACATATACATATACGGCACGCGCTCCCCGAGCCGCTCCGCGGTTTTATCCATCTCGTCGTTCGATTGTATCCCTAACGTGAGGCAGCGCGAGAAGCAGGGGATTATAAACGCGACTGACGCGCCGTCCTTATCCAGATCGGCGGCGAGCATATCGAGCGCGTCCTCCGCCGTGCTCATAACGCTGCCGTAGTCCACGTCGGCAAGCGCGATTTCGGCGCCGACGGGCACCGGCCCGCCGACAAGCATCCCCTTGTCCGTGTTGCCGTACATAGAATACGCCGTGGGTTTCGTCCCGTCCTTATAATCGACGAGTATCGGCAGGGACGCTATCGCGCCCTCTTCCCCCGTCGAGACCCCGATGCTCAAAAGATAATCTCTTACGGAAACGCCGTTGATCTTCTTCAGCAGATATCCGTCGGACTCCGT
>JAISAA010000097.1 GCA_031266955.1 Oscillospiraceae bacterium
AAAAGCCGCGCGATACGCGGCGTTTGCGACCTGTACGCGAACCAGCCGGGGCGCGGGACGGCCTACGGCGACTATGAGCAGAGCTTTCAGATCACATTCTGCGGGTATACGGTGTTCCCGGAGCGCCAAGATTTCATAAGCCGCTTCAGCTTCCGCGACGAGGAAGGCATAGAACTCGCAAATAATGTCGGCATAGTATTTATTGAGCTGACGAAGTTAGACGAGGTGTTGAAGAAACCCGTGAAGGATATGACTCGACTGGAGCAGTGGTGCGTATTCTTCGGCTGCGCCGACAAACCAAAGTATCGGAACATACTGAATAAACTGAACTCGACAAGGGAGGATATTAAAGTGGCAACAGAGTTATTGACGAGCATCAGCCGTGACGAACGGGAGCGTGCATTATTCCGTTCGCGGCGGATAGCGCAGTTGGATATGGAACACAATTACGCGGTGGTGCGCCAAGAGGGACTCCAGGAGGGACTCCAAAGGGGACTCCAAAAGGGCCGCCAAGAAGGGCAAGCGCGCGTAATTGCGCTTTTGCGCGAAGGATATTCGCCGGATCAGATAGAGAGTATCTTGAGTGAAACACATCAGCAAGGCTGAAACTTCGTCCTTTGCTAACGCTTTAATTAAGCCGGCGGTCTGCTAAAATACCTGCTAATGGTAGAGCAGTTCGTCAAACTACTTCATATGCGCTCGTTGACACTTGGTGCAGATACTTCTTTGCGAGAACGAGCGTATACGGCGGTTATGTATATTCGGTGCGCTTACGAACAGATGGCTTCACTCCTTGGTAAGGACGAGGTCACGGGTTTGAATCCCGTCGGAAGCTCCAAATATCCTTTTACAGACATCGACAAAAAACTTGTCCCCCGCGGGGATTGAAGCGCCGCTCCGCAGGGGCGATGTCTGCAAAGAAAATAAAATCAGCCGCTGCCTGTTGACAGCGGCTGATTTTTTAATTAAAACGCTACGGGAAATTGCCGGAGCTTGAAGCTTGAATTACCCGGCAGACGTTACGGCTGTGATGTGCGGGTTCGCGCCGTTGTACCAGTACAGGAAGCCTTCCGCGTCAATTATATCGCCGATTTGCAGGCTCTTGACCGCGGCGTAGACGTCGGTGGTATTATCGCACAGATATGACTCTACCGTAAATGTATAGGTGTTTCCGTCGAGCGAAACATTAAAGTACAGGTCGTCGCCGTCCTCGCCGGAGCCGTTATCTTTGTACAGGAACGGAACATCCGCGCCGTCGGCATCCTGTCCGGCGGCTTCCACCGTAAGGCCCTTGAACGACACGAACTCATTCTGATGCTCCGCGAGCGCGTCGGCGCCCAGAAGCGACGTCACATCGGTCGCCGGGGCTATGTAGCTGCCGTCCAGAATTTCAAACGTCGCGTCGATGATCTCGACCTCGCCGGACCACTCCGCCTTATAGCCGGTGACTTTTATTTTTGTCCCGGGCACAAGCTTTGCGTAGTCCTCTTCGGAACACGCCATTTCGTACAGGAAGTAAGCGCCGTCCTCAGCTTGCGTATAGACGGTGGCCTTGTCCTGCCACCAGGCCTGCTTTGCCTGAACGTATGTTTCGACGGTGACGGGCGTGTCAAGCGCCGCCGCTATGTATTCGGCGTGCGTCATTACGGCTCCGGCGTTCTCGTCTTCTGACGGGACATCGGGGGTCTCGGGCGTGATATCCGGGCTTTCGGTTGCGATATCGGTGTTATCGGGCGTGGGATCCGGGGCCTCGGTTTTCGCGGCGCAGCCGACGGCGGCAAATATGAGCGCCAGCGCGGCAAGCAATGCTATTGACTTTTTCATAATTCGTTCCTTTCTTGAACATAAATTTTATGTACGCATATAATAAACCGGCTGTTTGGAAATGTCAATAGAAAAAGTTTGAGGCGGTACAGGTTACGCGGCCCGTCTTTTTTTGATCCGTGAGATAACAGCGTAAAGCGCTATCAAGACCCACGCGGAGATCAGTGCCGCTAAAAGAATGCGGGAGGTTTTCGGCAGAGGGCCGAGCGGGGCGTTGCCGGCGGAGAGCGCGGAGCTTTGCGTACCGTCCAGACGATACAGCGCGGCGACGTCGCCGTAAAGCCGCCCGAAATACTCATCGTCCACGGCTTCGCCGCGTTTGACGGATTTTACGACGTTTTCAATGAGCTGTCCCGCAGCGGAGCGCAGAGACGCCGAGCCGGGGAACACGGGCGTAACAAAGGTGTTTTCTATATTATCGAGCAGCAGCTCCGTCGCTTTCAGCTTGACGTCGTAAAACTCCGTGTTGTTCACGCCGCTTTTGGACAGGTATTCACGGTACGCGACGGAGCCTTGCGCCGCGGAGGTGACGGGGACGTAGCCCTCGGTTTTTGAGTACGCGATTTGTACATCGTTCGTCAGAAGATATTGGGCGAAGAGCCACGAGGCGACGACCTCCTGCGGGTCGTCCTTATTAAACACGCAGACGGACGGGCCCTGAGAAATCATCTGCGGATTTTCAGTATCGAACTGCGGGACCGCCATAACGGCTGTTTCAAAGCTTACGATCTTATCCTCGGCGATGTCGGAGAGCGGCGCGTCCGAACCCATCCAGGTAGCGCCGGCGGTGGAGTCTATCGCGAAAACGCATTGCCCGGCATTGAGAAAATTCGCGGGATAGCTTGAAATCTTGAATGTGGAAAACGCGCCGCTTTTCGCGTGCGCCGCGACGGCGCCGAGGAGCTTGGCCGTGTCGTCCTGAAACAGCAGAATTTCGCCCGAGGCGGTCGAATATCCGGCGCCGCTTTGCCGAAGCTGCTGGATCATCATATTGTCGGTCGATTTATAGATGAACGGGATCATGACGTTTTGTCCGTTTAAGAGGAATGTGCCGTCGCCGGCTTTTGCCGTCGCCGCCTCGCTGACCTCCCAGATAAAATCCCACGTCAGAGCGTCGGGAAGCGTGTAGCCCAGAGCCTCGACGAAGGTTTTATTTATATAGCACGCCTCGGTCGAGCGCATAAACGGGATCGCGTAATAACGGCCGTTAAATGAGCACTCGTCTAAAAATTTCGGGATGAGCTCCGGCAGCGCGGGCGAGACGAATTTCAGCGCGCGGCCTCCGAGACCGTATTCCGCGTGGGAAAAAAGCCCGTCAAGCGGGACAACGGTGTTTGACCCGGTCAGGTACGTCGCGATGTGGTCGGGATATGTGACGCAGACGTTGGGCGTTGTGTTTGTGGAAATGTTCGTAATGACGTCGTTATAAATTCTGGAGTAGTCAGTGTACAGGCGCATTGTCACGGTTATGTTCGGGTAGAGCTCCTGAAAGTCCGCTATCGCTTTTTTATAAATCTCCGTTTGAGTTATGTTTGTGTCGTTTTTTGCCCAGAAGGTGATTTCGTAGTTTCTCGACTCGTCGAAGCTCTCAGGCGGCTCGAAAGCGTTCGTGTCTCTTGAGCCGTGGCACGCGGACAGCGCCAGCGCGCCGAGCAAAACAAGCGGCAAAAAGGCCTTTTTGATCATCCCTTCATACCTCCCCGCAGCACGCCTTCTATTATCTTTTTGCGGAAAATCAGGAATAAAACGATAAGCGGAACGGATATTACAACGACGGCGGCCATCATAGCGGGAATGTTTTCGCGTCCGAAGCCGTTTTCGCGTATCTCCTGTATGCCGTTTGAAACGAGAAAAAAGCTCGCGTCGTCCGTTATCAGCCTCGGCCATACGAACGAGTTCCAGCACTCTATGACCTTCAGGATCACGATAGTTATTATCGTCGGCTTGCAGATGGGAAGCATGACCTTGAACAGGTATTTCAAATCGGACGTGCCGTCTACCTTGGCGGCGTAATACAGGCTGTCCGGTATCTGCGCGAAATTCTCCTTTAACAGATAAATGTAAAATACGGACGCTACGGACGGCAGGATCAGGCCGGTGAAAGTATTTCGCAGGTCAAGCTGCGTGACTGTCACAAAGTTCGTGACGATAACAAGCTCATTCGGCAGCATCATAAGGGCCAAAAAAAACGTAAAGACAAGATTTTTGCCCCTGAAATCAAGCCGGGCGAAAGCAAACGCCGCAAAAATCGTCACGATCAGCATTACGGACGTGGTGACGGCCGTGAATACAAGCGTGTTTAAGAGATATTTGCCGAGGGGCACGGCGGTAAACGCCGAACGGTAATTCTCAAACGTCGGCGACAGCGTGAAAAACGCCGGGACATATTCCGAGCTGTAAGCGCCGTAGCTTTTTACGGAGCTTAAAAGCATCCAGTAAAACGGAAATAGGACCATAATCGCCCAGAGTGTAAGCAAAGTATAGGTTAGCGCGCTGCTTACGGGTTTGTGATTTAACGTGCGTGCGCGCACGGGGAACGCGCGCCCCGCGCGCGACGTCGCCGCGGATGCGGCGTTTCCCGTGCCCGCAGGCACGTGCAATGAAACCGGCGCCGCGCTGCCGGCTCTTTTTTTTGCTTTTTGTAGGCTTTTATTTTTCATTCTTGCTCCCTCAATAAACCACATATTTTCGGCTTATCAGCGAGTTGACGCACGTTATCGTCAGCACGATAGCCAGCAGCACTATCGCCGCCGCCGACGCATAGGACGGATACCCGCCGCTGCTGCCGTAAAGCATATCGTAAATATAGCCGACGATGGTGTTCATTTCCGCGACGTTCAGGTCCGTGCCGAATAAAGCGACCGCGTCGCTGTACGCCTTGAACGCGCCTATAAAACCGGTGATGACTAAATAGAAAATCATAGGGGAGATCATCGGGAGCGTGATTTTTGTGAAGATCCGGAGCTTCCGCGCGCCGTCTATCCTCGCCGCGGCGTAATACTGCGGATTGACGGACGCCAGCGCGCTCGTCAGTATCAAAACCTTAAACGGCATAACGACCCATATCGTGTAAAAGCACAAGACAAACATTTTCGCCCAATACGGTCCGCCGATAAAATCGACGGGGCCGCCGCCGAATATTTTTATTACGAGGTTTATCATCCCGTCGGAATACGCGGTTTTCTTGAACAATATCATAAACACGAGCCCGACCGCCAGAGTGTTCGTCACATACGGCAGGAAATATATTGTCTGGAACAGCTTTTTCAGCGCTTTTATCGAGTTCAGGCCGGCGGCGATGAGCAGCGCGAGCGCAGTGGAGATCGGAACGGTGATAATGACTAAAATGAATGTGTTTTTGACCGCTTGCAAAAAATAAGGGTCGTGCAGTATATAGGAATAGTTGTACGCGCCGACGCCGAAAAACATCCGGGAGGCGGAGTTGTAGCCCTCTTCAAACGAATAAATAAAAACGTCTACAAGCGGATACACCACAAAGAAACCTAAAAAAAGTACCGCCGGCAGAAGGTACAGCCAAGCTTTATTGTTATGCCGCTTCATTTACATCCGCCTCACATTTTGCCCGGCGCGCCCGCCGGCGCTAAGCTCAGCCGGGACGCGCTTTTCCGTTTCTCTGTCGAAAAGATACACCTTATCAGGCCGAACAGCAAACCTTATTTCCCCAAAGACCGCCGCGCTTTCCGCGCTGACTATAGACCGCACCGACGCATTCACGGACGCGCCGTGGGTGCTGACTATGCTGACGTCGCGCCCCATTACCTCCACGCGGTCAAGTTCGCAGCGGAGCGGCCCGTTGCCGTCAAGCGCGAAGCCCTCAGGTCGTATGCCTATATAGACGTCCTGATCCGGAACACCGCCTGCGGTGAGAATGGCGTCGTCCCCGGCGTACAGCACGCCGCCTGACACCCGGCCGAGAAACACGTTGATGGGCGGCGTACCGAGGAACTGCGCGACAAAAAGATTCGCGGGGCTGTCATAGACGTCCTGCGGCTTGCCGGCCTGCTCGATGCTGCCGTCGCGCATAACTACTATCGTGTCGCAAATGCTCATCGCCTCTTCCTGGTCGTGAGTCACGAAAACAGTTGTGATCCGGGTGCGTTGCTGTATGCGCCTGATCTCCTCTCGCATTTGGAGCCTGAGCCGGGCATCGAGATTGGAAAGCGGCTCGTCCAAAAGCAGCACGCGGGGCGTTTTGACTAATGCGCGCGCGATCGCCACGCGCTGCTGCTGGCCGCCGGACAGCTCGCCCGGCTTGCGGTCAAGCAGTCCGTCTATCTGAACAAGCTTTGCCGTCTCGTTCGCTTTGGCAAGCATAGCTTCCTTGGAGAGTTTGTCCGCGCCTTTAAGATTTTGCAGGGGAAACAGTATGTTTTGCAGGGCGGTCAGATGCGGATAGAGCGCGTAGTTTTGAAACACAAGCCCGATACCGCGGTCTTCCGGAGGAAGCTCCGTAACGTCGTCGCCGCCGAAGAATATTCTGCCGGCGTCAGGCGTCAGCAGCCCGCAGATGAGGTTGAGCACCGTGCTCTTGCCGCAGCCTGAGGGCCCGAGAAGCCCGACGAGCTCGCTGTCCGTGAGCTCAATAGTAAAATCATCGACGGCTGTCACGTCCGCCTCATTTTTTTTATTGCGGCTCGGAAAGATTTTAGTCAGATTCTGAATTTTCATCGAAATACACCCCGTTGCGGCTCAACGCTTGCCGTTACCGTGGAAATAAGCGCCGCGCAAAAACATATACGCTCATCAGAGTATAATTGCGGCGGAGCCGAAAGTCAAGCAAAATCCGGGGCCTTTGCTAAAGCTGCTTTTGGCAAGCGGGCTTGAAGGCCTTGTTTTTTATCGCGCGGTTGCTGTATAATGCGTGTACGAAAACGAACACGGTAGGCTTTGAAGGGCGGGTGAGCGAAGCTATGTCGCAGATCAGCGTATCGAATCTGACGTTTTGCTATGACGGCAGCTACGATAATATTTTTGAGGACGTCAGCTTCCGGATAGATACGGACTGGAAGCTCGGCTTCATAGGGCGCAACGGCAGGGGCAAGACCACGTTCCTGAAGCTGCTGCTCGGCAAATACGGGTACGGCGGGACGATAAGCGCGAGCGTCGATTTTGAGTATTTTCCCTACGACGTCCCGCGGGCGGACGCGGACGCCGGGGATATCTTTGAAGAAATACGTCCCGGCTGTCCCGGCTGGGAGCTCGCGCGGGAGCTGGCGCTGCTTGAAATCGGCGAGGATGTGCTGCGCCGCCCGTTCAATACGCTGTCGAACGGGGAGCGCACAAAGCTGCTGCTTGCCGCGCTTTTCCTGAAAGAGAACGGTTTTCTGCTCATCGACGAGCCCACAAACCATCTCGACGCGCGCGGCCGTGAGCTCGTCAGCCGCTACCTCAACGGCAAAAAAGGCTTCATACTCATCTCGCACGACAGGGCGTTCCTCGACGGCTGCATAGATCACGTGATGTCGATCAACAAGACCGATATTGAGATACAGCGCGGAAATTTTTCATCCTGGAATCAGAACCGCGAGCTGCGCGACAGCTTTGAGCAGGATGAAAACGAAAAGCTGAAAAAGGAGATACGCCGCCTCGGGGACTCCGCGCGCCGGACGTCGGGCTGGGCGGACAAGGTGGAATCGTCGAAATACGGCACGCTCAATTCGGGTGTTAAAGTGGACAGGGGCTATTTAGGCCACAAGTCGGCAAAGATGATGAAGCGCGCGCAGTCCGCCGTGAAGAGGCGCATGGACGCCGCGGAGGAAAAGTCCAAGCTGCTGAAAAATTTAGAGAACGCCGAAGCGTTGAAAATGGTGCGCGTTCAGTATCACTCAAGCCGCCTCGCGTCGCTTGAGGACGTCGCGGTATATTACGGCGGCAAGCAGGTCTGCGGCGGCGTCAGCTTTACTATCGACGGCGGCGACCGCGTGTCGTTGAACGGCAAAAACGGCTCGGGCAAGTCGAGCATCCTGAAGCTCATCTGCGGAATGGATATAGAGCACACCGGAGCTTGCAGGGTCGGCGGCCGCCTCGCGGTGTCATACGTCTCTCAGGACGCGTCGGAGCTCAGCGGCGACCTCTCGGAATACGCCTGGCGCAACGGATTAGACGAAAGCCTTTTTAAGGCGATACTGCGAAAGCTCGATTTTTCGAGAGTCCAGTTTGAAAAAGATATGGGAGCTTTCAGCGACGGGCAGAAAAAGAAGACGCTTCTTGCGAAAAGCCTTTGCGAAAAAGCGCACCTCCTGATTTGGGACGAACCGCTCAATTTTATTGACGTAATATCCCGTATGCAGATAGAAAGCCTCCTGCTTGAATACAAGCCTACAATACTTTTCGTGGAACACGACCGCGTGTTCCGCGACGCGATAGCCACAAAAATTGTAGAGCTGCCGCCGCGCGCTGTACGCGCGCACATTTAAGCACACATCCCCTGTTCCTCATTTTGTTTGTTTTATGTGCAACCGCTCCGGGAATACTGTAAAATACCGATACGGCAGAGCCGTAAAAACAAAACAAAGGAGAAAAACAATGACACAGTATTCAGTGGAGGAATACGCAGAGCACCTCCGGCGGGAGGAAAAGAGTACGGAGACCATCACAAAATACACGCGCTACGCAGTCGCGTTCCTCGCCTTTCTCGGCGGAGGCGAGGTGACGAAGGAAGCCGCCCTAGCTTTCAAATCCAGCATCACGGGGGCACATACCGCGGCGGGAGCAAACGGAATGATCGCCGCCGTAAACAGCTTCCTGTCCTATCTCGGTCTCGGTGAGCTCAAAATCTCATCCCTGAAAATCCAGCGAAAAACATTTCTGCCCGAGGAAAAAGAGCTCGACCGCCCGGAAACCGAGCGTCTCATTAAAACCGCCGAGCGCGAACGTAAGCCCGGAGTCGCCCTCGCGATCCGGACAATGTTTGCCACGGGAGCGAGAGTATCGGAGCTGCAATATATCACCGTGGAAGCGGCGCAGGCCGGGCGCGCTGAAATCAGGCTCAAGGGTAAGACCCGCGAGCTTTTTTTACAGCCGAAGCTCTGCAAACAATTGCTGAGCCGCGCGCGAGAGCTCGGCATTGCCTCCGGTCCGATCTTCGTAACGCGCACGGGCAAGCTTATCGACCGCCACAGGATATGGCGGGAGATGAAAGCCCTCGGAGCTAAAGCCGGCGTATTGGCTTCGCGCGTGTTCCCGCACAATCTCAGACGCCTTTTTGCCCGGACATTTTTCGCAAAGTTCCCGAACCTCGCCGCTCTCGCCGACGTGCTCGGACACTCAGACGTGAACACGACCAGAATATACACCGCCGAAACAGCGGAAACTCACCGCAAGCGGCTCGAATCTCTCCCGTTGCTGCTTTAGCGAAAAACAAAAACACCACGGAATCTGTATTCCGTGGTATACGCCGCGCGATTTTCACCACGCTTTACATATTAAATACGGCTGAAACGCGCTTTGGACGCGCCTTTCACGCTCTAAAACGCTATATCGGCTGAAAAAGCGCGTGACTTAACAGGCCGGTCGAAAA
>JAISAA010000124.1 GCA_031266955.1 Oscillospiraceae bacterium
GTCGCGGTGGATTTGGATTCCGGCGACGTGACGCTCGAATACGACGGCTCCGACGCGACGCTCTCAAAGGTGAAAGCGGAAATAGAGGAGCAGGGCTACGACATAGTCGCGTGAACCGCCAAAGCATCCTCATAGCGGACGACGAGCCGAAAATCCTGAAAGCCGTCGCGTCCTTTTTTGAAAGCCGCGGCTTTAACGCCGTCACGGCTGAAAACGGGCGGCGCGCTTTGGAAATCTTCGACGCGGAGGGCCCGGAGCTCGTCGTCCTGGATCTGATGCTGCCGGATATATCGGGCGAGCGCGTTTGCCGCGAACTGCGGCGGCGCTCGCGCGTCCCGATAATTATGCTCACGGCAAAGGCGGCGGAGGAAGACTTAATAGCGGGGCTGTCGCTCGGCTCGGACGATTATGTGACGAAGCCGTTCAGCCTGAAAGAGCTTTACGCGCGCGCGCAGGCCGTTTTGCGCCGTGTGGAATCTGAAAGAGCGCCGCGATCCGAGAGAGCGGCGAGTTCTGCGCGCCGCTCTTTCCGGAACGGAGAGCTTACGATCGATTTTGAGGAAAACGCCGTGCGTAAAAACGGCGTTTTGCTGAACCTGACGCCGAGCGAGGCGGGAATACTTTACGCGCTCGCGAAACGCCCCGGCAAGACGTTCACGCGCGACGAGCTCATAACGCTCGCGCTGGGCGGCGAGTTCGACGGCTTTGACAGGGCAATAGATAACCACATAAAAAACCTCCGCCGCAAAATTGAGGACGACACGCGGCGCCCCGTGTATATCCTGACGGCGCACGGGCTCGGCTACAGATTCGGCGGCGAATAAAAGGCAAATAAACGCAATGAACATAAACACACGAAATATACGGGGAGGGCTGCGGACGCGGCTTTCGCTGTCCATCGCGCTTGTCGTGCTTTTGACTATTGCGCCGGTGAGCCTTCTTGCGAATATCATAATAGGGCGTCAGTTTGAGCGCCATGTCTCGGAGCGCGAGGCGGAGCGGGCCGCGCTGATAGCGGACACGATAGGGCATCAATATAACGGCAATGACGCGGGCTTGCGCGAATGGGACTTGGAATTCATCCACGGCGCCGGAATGTACGCGCTGTACGACGGCTATATCGTCAAGGTATACGACAGCGGCGGCGCCGCCGTCTGGGACGCCGAAAACCACGATATGACCCTGTGCGAGCATATTATGGGGGATATTTCAGCCCGTATGGCCGCCCGCCGCCCCGGCATAGGCGGCGGCTTTGCCGCGCGCGCGTATCCGCTCACCGCAAACGGGAAAACCGTCGGCTTTGTCGAAATAAGCTATTATGGGCCGTACTTTTTAAGCGGCGAGGATTTCAGGTTTCTCGACGCCTTGAACGCCGCGCTCGTTTCGATAGGCGCGCTGGCGACGCTTGCCGCCGTCGCCGCCGGTTGGCTGCTCGCGCGCCGCGTCGCGTCGCCCGTGACGAAGGCGGCGCAAATGGCAAGGCGGATATCGGGCGGGGATTACGCCGTCCGGCTGGAGGACGGGACGAAAACGCGCGAAATACGCGATTTGGTCGAGTCCGTGAACCGGCTGGCGGACGCGCTTTCGGAGCAGGAGCGGCTTCGCCGCCGCTTAACGGCGGACGTGGCGCACGAGCTGCGCACTCCGATAACCGCCGCCGCCTCGCATTTAGAGGCGATGATCGAGGGTGTCTGGGCGCCCGACGCGCCGGCGCTGCAAAGCGTATATGAGGAAATCGGCAGGCTCGGGACGCTTGCCGGAGACTTGGAAAGCCTCGCGCGCGCGGAGAGCGCCGGTTTTTCTCTGCAAAAAACGAAGCTGGATATGCTCGCCGCCGCGCGCGCGGCCGCCGCCGGGCTTGAAATTGAGGCGAGGCGCAAAAATATCGCGCTCACCGTCGGCGGGGAGCCGTCGCCGGTCCTCGCGGACCGGGACAGGATAATAAGCGTCATTTCAAATCTGCTGACGAACGCGATAAAATACACGCCGGAAAACGGGCACATAAGCGTGACCGTCCGAAGCCGGGAAAGCGTGTGCGAGCTCATAGTATCCGACGACGGCGCCGGCATCCCGGAAAAGGACCTGCCGCTCATTTTCGAGCGGTTTTACAGGGCTGACGTTTCCAGAAGCCGCGCGACGGGCGGCTCCGGCGTCGGGCTCGCGATCGTAAAATCAGTCGTCGCGGCGCACGGCGGCGAGGTTTTCGCGGAAAGCGAACCGGGGCGCGGCAGCAAATTTACGGTATCGCTTCCGGCGGCGCACTGAGCGGCGGCGATAAATTGAGGTGTTTATGAAAATCTGTTTAGTTCGGCACGGAGAAACGGATTGGAACCGCGCCGGGAAGCTGCAAGGGCTGGAGAACATTCCGTTAAACGCCGTAGGCGAAGCGCAAGCCAAGTCCGTCTCCGAATTTTTGGCGGCGTACGGGAAATGGGACTCGATCATATCAAGCCCGCTGAAACGCGCGAGGAAAACGGCGGAAATAATCTCCGCAAAGCTCGGCATAGCGGTTCGGGAAAACGATCTGCTGCGCGAACGAGATTACGGCGCAAGCTCCGGCCTTACGGCGCGGGAGCGGAAAATCAAATTCCCCGACGGCGGTGAAATGTCGGCGGCGGGATGGGAAGCCGCCGAATCGGTGCGCGGGCGCGTTGTGACGGTTTTGAGCGCTATCACCGGAAGCGGTGAGCGGAAAAACACGATAATCGTCGCGCACGGCGGAGTGATAAACTCCGCGCTCGCGTATGTTTCAAACGGGGAAATGGGGACGGGCAAAACGAAGCTCGCCAACGCCTGTGTAAGCGTCCTCGTCTGCGACGGAGAGCTGAAAATCGAGTTTTACAACAAGGCGGTCTGCTAAATCCGCAGCCGCAGTATTCCCGGCGGGCCGCGGCCCATGCACGGAAATCAATTTTCAACCTTCTAAAATTGATCTCCGCGCAGGCGCAGCGCGAAAAGCCCCGGAAAGACGGGTCATCCCAATCCTTCCGGGGCTTTTTCCGGTCGCTTATTCAGCTATTGCTGCACCGCTTCGAGGAACCGGCGTAACATCGCCGCGACCTCGGCTCTCGTCGCCGTACCTTTCGGGTCGAGCCTGCTGCCCGGCTTGCCGGAGATGATTCCCGCTCTGTACAGCGTCCGGGCCGCCGCCCGCGCGTAGTCCGAAA
>JAISAA010000154.1 GCA_031266955.1 Oscillospiraceae bacterium
TCCGCATCCCAAAATATATTTTACTTACATTTTACGCGCCGTTGATTGCGCCTTTATACGCTCCTGTTAAAATGACCGTCGAATTTGGAATTCCGATAAATTATTTTAAGGAGCGTATCCGAAATGAACAAAACCACGCAAATACTATGCGGCGCGCTGTCAGGCGCGATGCTGTTCCTGACAGCGTGCTCCGCGAGCTCCCCCGCCGCGCCGGGCGCCGGACAGTCAAACGCCGGCTGGCCGGAGAAAATCACGATAGTCCAGATACCGAACGAAAACAATCCGGATTCCGGCAAGGCGCACGAGGGCTTCCGCGCCGGGCTCGAGGCCGCTCTCGGTATCCGGGTCGAGGAGCTTGAGGGCGCGGAGTACGCCGTCGGGATCGAGGCGATGAAGGCCGGGAATCTCGACGTGCTGACGGTCACGCCTATGAGCTATTATCAGGCAAAGCGCGTCGCGAACGCGGAGCCGCTCGTTACGACCGCCACGATGGGCGAGGATCCGTACAAAACCGTGTTCATCACGAAAAGCGACCGCGACGATATAAATTCCATCGAGGATCTGCGCGGCACGTCGTTTGCGTTTGTGGACCCCGCGTCGTCCTCCGGATATATGTATCCCAAAGCGCATCTTATCACAAAGCTCGGGCTTGACACCGACAGGCTTGAGCAGCCGGATTATTTTTTCAAGACCGTTACATATTCCGGCAAGCACGATTCGAGTCTCATAGGCGTCGGAATGGGGGATTACGAGACCGCCGCCGTGGCGTATCAGGTGATCGGGCAGCTTGACGCGGCGGGCGTTATCGACAGAGACGACTATAAAATAGTCGGGGAAACCGAGGTCATTCCAAACGCCTGCTACGTGATACGCCCCGACCTGCCGCAGGATTTGAAGGACGCCATTTTGGATTACTATCTCGCGTATGACGACGCGGAATACTTTGAAATGTTCTATCAGAGCCCGGACGTCCGGTTTATACGCGCGAAAGACTCGGACTACGCCGTCGTCGACGAGATGGTGCGCATACTCGGGCTCGAGGAGTGACGGCGATGGGAGCGATTTTAAGTATCCGCGGCCTGCGTAAAAGCTACGGCGCTTTTGAGGCGCTGCGGGGCGTCAGCCTCGACTTTTGCCCGGGGGAGTTCGCCGTCGTCGTGGGCCCGTCCGGCGCGGGCAAATCGACGCTTATCCGCTGTATCAACCGGATGATCGACCCGTCTTACGGTGAAATTGAGTTTAACGGCGTGAGAATGGACGCGCTCCGCGGCTCCGGGCTGCGCCGCCGGCGTTCGATGATCGGGATGATATTTCAGCATTACAACCTTATCGGGCGCACGAACGTCATCAAAAACGTACTGCACGGCAGGCTTGGGCATATGCCGTTTATAAAAAGCCTTTTCGGCTTGTACCCGGCCTCCGACAGACTGCGGGCAATGGAGCTGCTTGAGGAGATTGGGCTCTCCGGGCAGCGGTATAAGCGCGCCGACGCGCTTTCCGGCGGGCAGATGCAGCGCGTCGGCATCTGCCGGGCGCTGATGCAGGAGCCGCGGCTGCTGCTCGCCGACGAGCCCATTGCGTCGCTCGACCCGAAATCCGCCGAGATCGTGATGGACCATCTCAAGCGTATGACGGAGCAGCGCGGCATCTGCTGCATAGTGAATTTGCATCAGGTCGATTTCGCGCGGCGGTACGCGAGCCGCGTGATCGGCGTAAAATCCGGCCTCGTCGTGTTCGACGGCAGGCCTGACGATTTTACCGAGGATATAGCCCGCTTTATTTATGAGAACGGCGGAGACCGTGATATAGCGGAGGAGACGCAAATAGGTCCGGAGCCCGGCGGCTATCCCGCAGGCGAGCATCCGGGTGGTCCTTCAAAGGAGGCGCCGACGGTATATGCCGAAGAATACGCCGCTGTCTGAACACCCGCGCGTCAAAAGCCCGGCGGCTCCGCGGCTGCCGCACGTATCGGCGGCGCTCGGCGGCGCGGCCGTCGTATTGGCGGCGTTTATTTACCTGAAAATAAATCCTTACGATATCCTGCTCGCCGTCCCGCGGTTTTTAAGATTTTTCGCTGAAAACTTTCTTCCGCCGGATTTCAAGAACATCTCCTCCTACGTTCCGCTGATTTTGGATACGATCTTTTTCGCGCTCGCGGGCACCTGCGTATCCTCGCTGCTCGCCTTGGTCCTCGGGCTCCTTATGTCCGAGCGGACGAACGGGATAAGGCCCTTGCGGGCCGTTATACGCTTCGCGGCGTCGATACTGCGCAACATTCCGGTGCTGGTATGGGCGGCGCTTCTTGTGTGCGTGTTCGGCATCGGGAAGCTTGTCGGGCTTTGCGCGCTTGTGCTCGGTACGCTGGGGATACTTTCGCGCTCCTACGCCGAATCCGCCGACGAGATATCGGGCGAAAAGGCTGAGGCTCTCCGCTCCTGCGGCGCGTCGTATTTACAGATACTCTTTCACGGGCTTATACCGGAATTCGTGCCGTCGTGGGTGAATTGGACGCTGTTTTCGTTTGAGATAAACATCCGGGCGTCGGTTATACTCGGAATGGTAGGCGCCGGCGGGATAGGCATAATGGTGCAGACGAATCTGAGGCTGTTCAAATACTCCGAGGCGCTGTCTCTGATAATTATCCTGACGGCGATGGTATTGCTGACGGAATTCGCCGTGAATCAAATCAGAAAGCGGGTGAGGTAGTGTGAAAGGGCGTGAAAAGAGGCCCCGCATCCCTCTGTCGCCGCTGTCCTTCAAGCTGAAGGCCGCCGGCATAGCCGTCGGCGCAGCCTCGGTTTTCGCCGCAAGCGCGGCGTTCCTCCGGCCGGACGCGGCAAAATTTATCGGGCGTCTGCGAAACATAGGTACGGTATTGCGCCGTTTTATGGTCGTTGATTTTTCCGTCGCGGGCGAGGCCGCCGCTGAAATGCTGTCGTCGCTCGCTATCGCGCTGGC
>JAISAA010000187.1 GCA_031266955.1 Oscillospiraceae bacterium
TCGGGGTTTATCGAAAGCGGCGGCTTGTGCTTTACGGTTTTCAGCAGCGCGCACGGGCGGCGCGATATGATAACTGACGGCTCGTCCGCCGCAAGCTCCTCGCGTATTGCCTCGTCGCATTCGTCAAGCTTGTACGGATCGACGACGCGCACGCGCGATATGCCGACGGCGCGGCACAGCGCCTCAAGGTCGATCTTGCCCGCGGGGTCGCCGTGTATGTTCAGGCCAGTCGTCGGGTTTTGCTGATGCCCCGTCATACCGGTTATCGAATTGTCGAGTATGATAACAGTCGACGCGCCGCCGTTGTACGCGATGTTTATAAGCCCGGTCACGCCGGAGTGTATGAACGTCGAGTCCCCGATGACTCCGACGGCGCGCTCCGCCGCCTCGTTCCCCTGCGCGTGAGTGAAGCCGTGCAGCCCGGAAACGGACGCGCCCATACATATCGTCGTGTCGATGGCGAAAAGCGGCGCGACGGCGCCGAGCGTATAACAGCCGATATCGCCCAGCACCGTGACCTTATTCTTCATAAGCGAATAGAACATCCCGCGGTGAGGACACCCGGCGCACATAACGGGCGGCCTCGCCGGCAAATCGGCATCGAACCCCGTCCGTAGGGGCGACTGTCCCCGGCCGCCCGCCGTCTCAATGTCCCGCCCAAGCACATTTTCGACAAGCCCCTGCGAAAACTCGCCGCAAATCGGAAAAATATCCTTGCCCGAAACGTCTAACCCGAGCGCGCGGCAATGATTTTCGATAACAGGGTCAAGCTCCTCGACGACGACGACGCGCTCGACGCGCGCCGCGAATTCGCGGATCAATTTCTCCGGCAGCGGATTGACAAGCCCGAGCTTCAGGACGCTCACGTCGTCGCCAAACGCCTCTCGGACATATTGATACGACGTGCCGGACGTGATGACGCCGAGCTTTTTTATATTCGCATCAGTCCCGTACTCCGCGCGGTTGAGCGGCGAGGCTTCGGCGAGCCCGGCAAGCCGGCGCGTGCGCTCTTCGACTATCGGGTGGCGGAGCTTGGCGTTGCCGGGCATCATCACATATTTCGCGATATCTTTTTTGTACGGCTTGATTTCCGGGACGGCGCGCTCGCCCGTTTCCACAACGCTTTGTGAGTGCGCGACGCGCGTACAAATGCGCAGCAGCACGGGCGTGTCGAAGCTTTCTGACAGCTCGAACGCGTATTTTGCGAACTCATAACACTCGCGAGAGTCAGCCGGTTCGAGCATCGGGAGCTTCGCGGCGACGGCGTAATGCCGGGAATCCTGTTCGTTCTGCGACGAGTGCATTCCGGGGTCGTCCGCGACGGCGATAACGAGTCCCGCGGACACGCCTGTGTACGACGCCGTGAAAAGCGGGTCGGCGGCGACGTTGAGCCCCACGTGCTTCATTCCGCAAAACGCGCGCCGGCCGCCGATGGACGCGCCGAGCGCCGTTTCAAGCGCGACCTTTTCATTCGGCGCCCACTCGGAATAGACCTCGCCGTAATTCGCCAAAACCTCCGTTATCTCCGTTGACGGAGTGCCGGGATAGCTTGACGCGACGGCGACGCCGGCTTCATACAGCCCGCGAGCCACGGCGTCATTGCCGAGAATAAGAGTTTTCAATCTGATGCCTCCTTTGATTTTTGTGGCTTTTATATACTCGCAGCGATTATTGTAGAAGTATAAACGATTTTGCAATGAGTATCAATACAAAAGCGCTTTAACGGATAAATCTTTTGAGCCTGCGGCGTCGCGCGTAAGCGCGTACCCCGTGCGCGCGGCGCTATTGACAATGCGCGGGGGTGATGCTACAATACCGCTATAAATCGCTATAATTTTTGTTTGACTGATTTCAAGGAGGCGCACCTCTATTATGAACATCCTCGTAGTCGGCGGCGGAGGCCGCGAGCACGCTATCTGTCTCGCGCTGAAAAAGTCCCCGCGCGTCGAAAAGCTTTTTTGTGCGTCGGGCAACGGCGGCATTTCGCAAATCGCCGAATGCCTGCCTATTATCGCGACGGATGTTGAGGGCGTTACGCGCTTCGCGCTTGAAAACGCGGTGGACTATGTCGTCGTCGCGTCGGACGACCCTCTCGCGCTCGGTATGGTAGACGTGCTTGAGGACGCGGGCATCCGCGCGTTCGGCCCGCGCCAAAACGCCGCGATTATCGAAAGCAGCAAGGCGTTCGCAAAAGCCTTGATGAAGAAATACGGCATCCCGACGGCGCGGTACGAGACGTTCGCGATCATAGAGGACGCCCTGCGTTATATCGACGAAAACGGCGCGCCGACAGTCGTAAAGGCGGACGGCCTCGCGCTCGGCAAGGGCGCTGTCGTCGCCGAGACCGCGGACGAGGCCCGCGCCGCCGTGCGCGCGATGATGGAGGATATGAAATTCGGCGACTCCGGCGCGCGCGTCATCATTGAGGAATATATGACGGGGCGCGAGGTGACTGTCCTCGCCTTTGTGGATGGCGAGACGGTGGTCCCGATGCTGTCCTCTCACGATCACAAGCGTATCTTCGACGGAGACCGCGGCGCGAACACCGGCGGAATGGGCGCCGTCTGCCCGAGCCCACGCTATACGCCGGAGCTTGAACGGCTGTGTATGGACACGATATTCCTCCCGACCGTCGCGGCGATGCGCGCGGAGGGCCGGCCTTTCAAGGGCGTTTTGTATTTCGAGCTTATGCTGACGCCCGACGGCCCCAAGGTCATAGAATACAACGCCCGCTTCGGCGACCCGGAGGCTCAGGCCGTGCTTCCGCTGCTCAATTCCGATCTGCTTGATATTATGGAGGCTGTCACGGACGGGCGTCTCGCGGAGCTCGATATACGCTGGAGGCCGGGCGCCACCTGCTGCGTCGTTATGGCGTCGGGCGGCTATCCGGCGGGGTATGAAAAGGGCAAAATGATCGCTGGGCTTGACGGCGTTTCTCCCGATATCACGGTGTATCACGCCGGGACAAAGCTCCGGGACGGAGCGTATTACACGAACGGCGGGCGCGTTCTCGGCGTTACGGCTGTCGGCGAGACGCTTGACGCCGCGATAGAAAGCGCGTATTCGGGCGTCCGCGGAATTTCGTGGGAGGGCGCGTATTACAGAACGGATATCGGCAGGATATGAGCAATATATCGCGGGTAAAGCGCAGCCCGCGCCTTTTCGCGTTGTATATCGTGCTGCGCGTGCTCGTTATCGGCGTGCTCGTCGCGCAAATCTTCAACGCGAACTGGGAGAATGTGCTGCTGTGCGTTTTCACGCTCATATTATTTATGATACCGTCTTTCATCGAAAAACGCGCGAAGATCGACGTTCCCGACACTCTTGAGGTCATCGTGCTGTTCTTCATATTCGCGGCGGAGATTTTGGGGGAGATCGCCGGGTACTTCGTCAACGTCCGCGGCTGGGACACGATGCTGCACAACGTGAACGGCTTTCTCGCGGCGGCTATCGGTCTCGCGCTCATCGACATACTCAACCGCGAGGACAGGTTCGCGATAAGCCTTTCGCCCGTGTTCGTCGCGGTTTTCGCGTTCTGTTTCTCTATGACGATAGGCGTCGTGTGGGAGTTTTTTGAGTTCGGTATGGATGTGCTGTTCGGCACTGATATGCAGAAAAACACCGTTTTCGCCGACGGATATATCGACGTCGGGCTGTACGACACTATGAAAGACCTGCTTGTCAATTTTCTGGGCGCCGTCGTGTTTTCAACGCTCGGCTATTTCTATATCAAGCGGCGCGGAGAGGGACGCGGCGGGCGCTTCGTCCGGCGCTTCATACTCACGAAAATCGGCGAGGACGGCGAGGATGAGCAGGAGCAGGAAGGATCGGAAAGGCCGTGACGCGCGACATACGCGGTTGACAGCCGTCGATTTTTGTGCTAAACTCACTCAACTCAAAAATCAGTCAATTTTGGAGATGACACAAATGTCCGAAAACCAATATACATTTGAAAACGAGATTTATAAAAACACCTACCGCCACACAACGTCGCACATACTGGCGCAGGCCGTGAAGCGCCTGCACCCCGGAGCGAAGCTCGCCATCGGCCCCGCCATAGACGACGGGTTCTACTACGACTTGGACGTCCCGGAGCCGTTCGCGCAGGACGCGCTCGACGCCATTGAAGCCGAAATGCGCAAGATCATCAAGGAGAAGCTGCCGCTGGAGCGCTTCGAGCTGCCGCGCGCGGAGGCCGTGGCTCTCATGCGCGAACGCGGCGAGCCGTACAAGATAGAGCTCATCGAGGATTTGCCGGAGGACGCCGTCATCAGCTTCTACAAGCAGGGCGAATTCACGGATCTGTGCGCGGGCCCGCACCTCGACGGCACGGCGCGCGTCAAGGCGAACGCCGTAAAGCTGCTGTCCGCCACGGGCGCGTACTGGCGCGGCGACTCTAACAATAAGATGCTCCAGCGCGTGTACGGCACGTGCTTTCAAACAAAAGCCGAGCTCGACGCGCACTTGGAGCGTATTGAGGAGGCGAAAAAGCGCGACCACAACAAAATCGGGCGCGAGCTCGAATATTTTACCACCGTTGACTACATCGGGCAGGGACTGCCCATCCTTATGCCGAAAGGCGCAAAGGTCATGCAGATACTTCAGCGCTTTGTTGAGGACGAGGAAGCGCGCCGCGGTTACCTTCTCACAAAAACCCCGTTCATGGCGAAACGCGAGCTATACAAAATATCCGGGCACTGGGATCATTACCGCGACGGGATGTTCATACTCGGAGGACAGGACGATTACGACGACGAGACAAAGGAAGTTCTCGCGCTGCGCCCGATGACGTGCCCGTTCCAGTTCCAAGTGTATTTGAGCAAAACCCGCAGCTACCGCGATTTGCCCATGCGGTTCAACGAGACGTCAACACTGTTCCGTAACGAAGCGTCGGGCGAAATGCACGGGCTCATACGTGTGCGCCAGTTTACGATTTCCGAGGGGCACCTTGCCTGCCGCCCCGATCAGGTAGAGGGCGAATTCCGTGGGTGCGTGGAGCTCGCGGGCTTTATGCTCAAAACTCTCGGCCTTGACAACGAGATCGCGTACCGCTTCTCAAAATGGGATCCGGCGGACAAGGAAAAGTACATCGGCTCCGCAGACGATTGGGAGAGCGTTCAGAGCCTTATGAAGACTATACTCGACGATATAGGGCTCGATTATGTCGAAGCGGACGGAGAAGCGGCGTTTTACGGCCCCAAGCTGGACATACAGATAAAAAATGTCCATGGCAAAGAAGACACGCTCATAACAATACAAATCGACTTCCAACTCGCCGAAAGGTTTGGAATGGAATACGTCGATTCCGACGGGACAAAAAAGCTTCCGTATATAATCCACCGCACATCTATTGGCTGCTACGAACGTGTGCTCGCCCTTCTCATAGAGCACTACGCCGGCGCGCTCCCGCTGTGGCTCTCGCCCGTGCAGGTCGCCGTGCTGCCGATAACGGAGCGCGCGCACGCGTACGCTCAGGGCGTCGCGGACAGGCTCGACGGCGCGGGGTTCCGCGTGGAGACGGATACGCGCAACGAGAAGATCGGCTACAAGATACGCGAGGCGCAAATGCAGAAGATACCGTATATGCTCGTGCTCGGCGACAAGGAGGCCGAGTCCGGCGCGCTGTCCGTGCGCTCGCGCTCAGCCGGCGACCTCGGCGAAACGGCGCTTGAAGATTTCATCGCGAAAATCACATTGGAGTGCAAAGAACGGCTGTGATTTTACGCTGACTGCCGTAAGCGTGCGTCGTAGTCGCCTGTATGGGCGACCGGGCGTAGCCCGTATTGATAATCACATTGAGTCCGGCGAAGCCGTACTCAATAAGTAAAATATTACATCACATAACGATATAGGCTTCTTCGTAAAATATGCCCGGCGGCATTTGCGCCGCGCCCGCGTTTTTACGAAGGAGCTTTTTATTTTGAACAGAAGAAAACTTATTCCGGCGCTCGCCGTGATAATCGCCGTGAATATACTCGTCATCGCGATAGCCGGCAAGGCCGACGCCGCCGTATACCGCCGCGGCTCGTCCGGCGGCGTCGTGACGCAGATACAGACCAAGCTGCGCTCGTGGGGCTATTACTCCGGCGAGATCGACGGCGTTTACGGCAGCCGGACAGAAAAGGCCGTAAAATACTTTCAGCAGAAAAACAAGCTGCGCGCCGACGGGATCGTAGGCGCCGCCACGCTTTCCGCGCTCGGCATCGCCGCGTCCTCCGCGCCGACGGCTGCGACGAATGACAACAAACTGCTCGCGCGGCTTATTTCAGCCGAGGCGCGCGGCGAGCCTTACGACGGGCAGGTAGCGGTCGGCGCCGTCGTGCTCAACCGGATGAAGCACCCGTCGTTTCCGAACACGATGTCCGGCGTTATTTATCAGAGCGGCGCGTTCACGTGCGTCGTTGACGGGCAGTTTGACGAGCCCGTCGCCGACAGCGCGTACAAGGCGGCGCGCGACGCGCTTAACGGCTGTGACCCCTCCGGCGGCGCGATATATTATTTCAATCCAGTCACGGCGACAAGCGCCTGGATATGGTCCCGCCCGCTGCTGCTTGAGATCGGCAGACACAGGTTTTGCGCGTAAAAGAGCGGCGGGGCTTTCGCCCCGCCGCTTTATCGCTGGTTTTTAGTTTAGTCTGAGCTTTGCTTGATGTCGTTATAGATCCCGCGCAGGAATCCTCTGAGCTCGGTGAGATGCTGCGCACGTATTGTCTCGTCGCCTATCTCGCCCACCGCTTCAATCATTTCCCGGACAGGTTCAAGCAGTACGGATAATTTCCCGGTGCCTATCACATCGTCCGGGCCTTGATTGATGTCGTTAAAAATTTCGCGGAGGAAGCCCATGAGCTCATTGAGTTGCTGCAACCGTATTGTCTCGTCGCCTATATCGCTTACCGCTTCGATCATATCACGGACGGGTTTAAGCAATACGGATAATTTCCCGGTACCGATTCCGCCGCCGGTGTTAGACCAGCCGTTGTTGAAGTTCATACCGTGGAAGTTCATACCACGCACGGCTCCACGCGCGTTCTTCGCCGCGTTGCGGGCCGCTTCTCTGGCCGCTTTTCCGGCTTCCCGTGCGCCTTTTTCAGCGCCGCGAAGTGCGTCGTTGACGATTTTACCGACGTCCGGCCAACCAGTGTGGTTGTGCGAGTTGTTTTTCTGTGTCGTCCTATGATTATCGCTCGCAAGGTTGATGATTTCACGGTGCATAAGGGCGTAGAATTCTTTTATTTCGATCCCGCGCTTCTCACATTCGATTTGCGCGAGTGCTCCGATCGAGTTCATCAATGTTTGTGCGAGACCGAACTCACGCTTTGCATTTTGGGAACCGTCGTATTTATCTGCTTCGCGTTGAACCGCCGAAGCCCTGTATTGGGCCGCCGCATACTCTCGGGCAAGATGCAGCAACTCGTCCTCGTCATCTTCGCCGTCATCGTCATATTCTTCTTCGTCATCATCTTCGTCTTCGTCCGGGTCGTAGGTTTCCGCGTATTGGCGCTGGTTTTCTTCGTCGGCTTTGTTCAGCATTTCGAGCTTTCCGCTCCAGTACGCCGCGTCTTTCAGCGCGGAGTCCATCTCCATCGCGCTCGGCGGCGGCGGGGAATTTTCTTCGTGGCCGGCGGCTGTTTCCCGGATTTCTTCCGCTTCCGCCTGCGGGTCTTGCCTATAAATATTATTATTGACTTGCTTATAAATATTATTGTCGATATGTTCCATTGCCTGAAGCTCCTTTTTATTCGGAGGGCGCGTCAGACATATTATGTTTTCGCCGATTTCGCGCGCCCTGCCTGATTTGATAAGTCCTTTGGCTCGTCTCGGCCAAGT
>JAISAA010000051.1 GCA_031266955.1 Oscillospiraceae bacterium
CGGCTGTACGCCGCGTCCCGGCTTCCGCGCAGGCGGCTTTTAAGCTGTCTGCGGTGCAAAAAAGAGCGGAGCTCTGAGTTGACGGAGCGCGTAAAGCCGTCAAGCCGCACGCACTCCGCCGCAAAATAGTCCGGATAGTCCGCCGTTTCAACGCTGCCGCGCCGCAATATTACGGGCGTCAGATTATTCATCACGTCACGCGTGGAGCCGTATTCCTCCTGCCAGCAGCGCGGCGCTTTTTCGCAGGAGCGGCACACGGCGTCCGCCGCGCGGTCGAATATAACGGCGGGGTCGTCCGGGACCGCGGCGCCGCCCGACGCCGTTTTCGCCGTGTCATACAGCTCGCGAAAAGCGAGCGACGCCTCCGCGACGCGGCGGCGCGTATATTCCCGCGCGCGAGACGCGCTCCCCCTTGCCCCGCGCTCCGGCAAAAACGCGCCGACGCGCGAAATAAACGGCGACGGCAGCAATATGAACACAACGGACGCCGCAAACGACTCATATAAAATCGCAGGCACAGCCCCGCCCGAAACGGCAAACACCGCGAGCGCCCCGTCCGCCAGCACAAACGCCAGCGCGAACGCAAGCCTGCCCCGCCCGGAAAATATCCCCGCCGTAAGCCCCGCGATCCCATAAGCCGCCGCGAAAACAGGCGCCGCGCCGGACGCCGCGTCAAGCGCCAGCCCGAGCGCGAGCCCCGATGCGCAGCCCATCCCGGCGCCGCCCTTGTAAGCCGCCAGCAAAACGGCGAGCACAGCCGCCGCCCGCCCTATCGACATAATCCCGAAAAGACTGAGCCCGGAAAGCGAGATGAGCGCCGTCGAGAGCAAAACGAGAACGCTGACGGTGTGCGTCACCTCGTTCTCAAAACTCAGCCTCCACGACCAGGGCGAGAACGCCGTTTTATAAAAATAAGTACAGCCGAGGCAGAGCACGGCGTCCGAAACGGCGAAAACGGCCTCCGCCGCAGTTATGCCGCCGTCTGAAGCCGATATGATCCCGACGAAAAGCGCGAACGCGCCCGCCGTCCCCGGCATAAACCACTCCGACCGCGAAACCGCCGCCGGACGGAACACAAAGCCCGCCGCGACGGCGAGCAGCGCCGCCGATATGTATTTCAGCGCCCATAGAAACGGGCAGAACATCAAATACCCAAGCGCCGCGCCAAGCAGCGCCGCCAGCCCTCCCAATCCGCCGCCGGAGCTCGCCGCGAACGCCGCCGCGAACGGCGACATCCCGCTGAAAATCGACGTCCCCGACAGCGTGAACGCGATCGAAAAGCGCGTGATAAGCTCAATAACGCGCGACGCTCGCGCGGTATTAAGAGCCGCGCGATTCGTATTCGCCGCCCCGGCGTGCCCCGCGCCCGCAGTGCGCGTTATATCCGCTGCCGTGCCGCTCCCCGCGTCCGCGGCACGGCGAGAAAAACGAATTTTGAGGTCATTTAGAATCACTGAAATCAGTCCTTATCATTTGAATTTGATAAGGTGATTTTATGGCCCGCGCTGCGCGAAACGCGCGGAATCGCGCTGTAAAACCCGGTCGGGAAATACGGGGAAATAGTTACTGATTCAGCGCGGAATAGAGAATATCCATCGCGTAGTTCATATATATGATAGCAGCTCGCATATTTTCGTTAAATTTCATCCGGGTCTCACAAAGCTTTTTGCCGTTTTCCCGATTGTCAATTTCCTCTTGACCTACAGCCTCCGCCGTGATATTATTGTCATATTATTACGAGAAAGGGGGCGGTATAATTGCGGCGGCTGACGGCGATCATATCTGAAAAGCTTTTGGAGTCATTTAAGGCGGTGCTCCCCGTCACGCTTATCATAACCGTGCTGTGCTTCACCGTCGCCCCCGTGCCCGTCGGCACGTTTCTTTCCTTCGTCGTGGGCGCCATTCTCCTGCTGCTGGGGATGAGCCTGTTTAACCTCGGCGCGCAAACGGCGATGATGCCTATCGGAGAGCGCATCGGCTCTTACATAGTAAAATCGCGCAAGCTTTGGATACTTGTCATCGTTTCGTTCCTTATCGGAGTGTTTATAACGATTTCGGAGCCGGATTTGCAGGTGCTTGCGGGGCAGATACCCGCCGTTCCGAATATCGTGCTGCTTATCGCCGTGGCGGTGGGCGTCGGGCTGTTTCTCGTTGTGGCGCTGCTGCGGATGTTCTTTTCCATTCCGCTGCATTGGATATTGATCGTTTGCTACATCATCGTCTTCGCGCTGGCGGCGTTCGTCCCCGGCGATTTTCTCGCCGTCGCGTTTGACGCGGGCGGTGTTACTACGGGGCCGATGACCGTGCCGTTTATTATGGCCCTCGGCCTTGGCATCGCCGCCATACGAAGCGATAAGAACGCGAGCGCCGACAGCTTTGGACTTGTCGCCCTCTCGTCCGTCGGGCCGATCCTTGTCGTGCTGCTGCTCGGGCTGCTTTATGACCCCGGCGAGAGGGAATACGTCCCGGCCATTATTGAAGAAGTCTCCGACTCGCGGGAGCTTTGGCGGAATTTCACCGATATTTCCTCCGGGTTCGCGCATTATTCAAAAGAAGTGCTGCTCGCGCTCGCGCCGATAGCGTTTTTCTTCGTCGTGTTTCAGCGCATCGGGTTAAAGCTCTCCAAAAAGGCTTTCCTGCGGACTTCGGCGGGGATCGTTTATACGTTTTTCGGGCTGGTGCTGTTTCTCACGGGCGTGAATGTCGGGTTTCTGCCTATGGGGTATTATCTCGGCGGCGTGCTCGGCGGGAATGAATACGGGTGGATCATCGTGCCCATCGCTATGCTCATCGGATATTTTATCGTCGTCGCGGAGCCCGCCGTCCAAGTCCTCAACAGGCAGGTCGAGGAGATTTCCTCGGGGGCGATCCCGGCGCGCGCTATGAATATCGGACTGTCCGTCGGTATGTGCGTGTCTTTGGGGCTCGGTATGGTCCGGCTGCTTACGGGCGCGTCGATTTTCTGGTTTTTGATACCGGGGTACGGCATCGCGCTGATACTCTCGTTCTTCGTGCCGAAGATTTTTACGGCTATCGCGTTCGACTCCGGCGGCGTGGCGTCCGGGCCTATGACGGTCACATTCCTGCTCCCGTTCGCGATAGGCGTGTGCACCGCCCGCGGCGGCAACGTTATTACAGACGCGTTCGGCATCGTCGCGATGGTCGCCATGACGCCGCTCATCACGATTCAAATAATGGGCTTCATCTACAAGCTCCGGCTTACCGGCGC
>JAISAA010000306.1 GCA_031266955.1 Oscillospiraceae bacterium
ATGGGCGGGTTGTTCGCCACGGCCTTCGCGATCTGTACGCGCTGCTGCATACCGCCGGAGAAATTGCGCGGCGGCTCCTTTACGCGAGAGGCCGGTATCTCTATGTGCTCGAACAGATACCCTGTGCGCGCGTCCATCTCGCGCACGCTGCGGCTTCCGGCGGCGATGAGCTTCTCCGCGACGTTCGCGCCGGAGGAGAAGAACATACGCAGACCCATATGCGGGTTCTGGTACACCATACCGAGCAGGCTGTCGCGTATATGCCGCCGCCGCTGCGGGCTGACGGTGAACGCGTCCTCCCCGCCGCCGCGATAGCACGAAAGGCGGTAGCTGCCCGCCGTGGGCGCCAAGTCCAAATACAGCGCCCGCATGAGCGTGGATTTGCCCGAGCCGGACTCTCCTACGATCCCGAGGCTCTCCCCCTCGCGCACCCGCAGCGACACGTCGCGCACCGCCCATATGCTCCCGCAGACGGGGCATCTGTTCCGCGTGAGCGCCGCCGCGTCCTCACAAGCCGGGCACCCCGCCCCGTAGCGCACCGTGAGCCCGTCGAGCGCGACGGAAAATTTTGCGCCGTTTGTATCAGTGGTCATCTTGCCGCCCCCTCTCTGCGCTTTTCGCAGTAGCCGCTGTCCGAGCATTGGAACATCCGTTCGCCCGTCTCGGAGTCGAAGAGCTCGTCGAAATAGACGTTTTCGGCGCCGCACAACCGGCATACGCGCCCGCTGACGTCCTCCGGCTTGAACGGGTGGTCGTCGAACGCTATGGACTCCACGCGCGAGTACGGCGGCAGCGCGTATATCTTCTTCTCGCGCCCCGCACCGAACAGGAACAGCGCCGGGGACATATTCAGCTTCGGATTGTCAAAGCGCGGTATCGGCGAGGGCAGCATCATATACCGCCCCTCGACCATCACGGGATAGTCCGCGCCGAGCTCTATATCGCCCGTGCGGACTATGCTCTCGTACAGCGCCAGCCACATGGGGGAGTAGTCCATCTCGGCGTGCATCACGCGCGTCACGGATTCGAGCGGTTCCACGAGCCTCAGAGGTTCCGGCCCGGGCACTTGGAGCACCATTATCTGCCCCGCTTTCAAGGGCGCCTCCGGGACGCGGTGGCGCGATTGGATAATGCTCGCCGCCCCGGAGTCCGTCGTCGTCTCCACATCGGTGCAGGTTTTTACGAAATTGCGTATCGACAGAGCGTTCACGCTGTCGTCGCTGCCTTGGTCTATCACCTTTAGGATATCGCCGGGGCCTATGACGGACAGCGTTATCTGTATCCCGCCCGTGCCCCAGCCGCGCCCTATCGGCAGCTCGCGCGAGCCGAACGGGACTTGGTACCCCGGTATCGCCACGGCCTTCAGCAGCGCGCGGCGTATGACGCGCTTGGAGCCCTCGTCCAAAAACGCGAAGTTGTAGTCGTTACCGCGCATCGCCGCTCTCCTCTCTTTCTTCGCCGCCGCCGCGCCGAACGCGGTCGAGCTTCGACTGGAACGTGACGTAGTGCGGCAGCTTCAGGTGCGAGATGAAGCCGTTCATCTCTAAGCAGTCGCCATGCAGCAGCACGAATTCCTGATTTTGCAGGATGCCGTCCCCATCCGTTTGAAGCGAGTGGTCCATTATCGACATCGCGATAGCCTTTGTGTCCTGCCGGCCGAACACTATGCCGTAGCCCATGCCGAGGCTCAGCGCCGCCGTCGATTTGTCCACGCGGTCGCCCTGCCCCGCCTCCATGCGGCGCAGCGGGTCGCCCGCCGCCTCGCGCGTGCTCTCGCGGCTCTCCTCCGAAAACAGCGACTCCACCTCCGTGACGACTATGCCGCCCGCGCATATCGTCTCGCCCTCGATTAACGGATGCGGCAGCAGCACTTCCAGCTCGCCCGTGCGCAGCTCGCCTACAGTCGGGTGCGACGGCCCGAAGCCGCGCAGCCCGGCATACGCGAGTCCCGACAGAAAGCCCGTATCCGCCCGCGTCAGCGTTTGAAGCCGCGCCGAGCGCTCCGCCGGAAACGGCAGGGGATTCATCGTGACGTCATACGGCTCGGAGTTGGAGTCGGGATTGTCGGCGATGAGGCTTTCACGGCGGAGCTCTCGGGATATGCGCGGTGCTTTTATTGGCGCCGCATTTGCCTTGTCTGCCGGTTCTTCGCGGTTTTTGGCGGAGTCCATATCGCCGTCCATTAAGCCAAAATCCAGCAGGCGGTGGGTGTAATCGTACGTCGCGCCGAGGAACTGGCCGCCGGGGATGTCCTTGAACGCCGCCGAGACGCGGCGGTGGAGCGTCATATCCTCGCAGTCGAGCGGCAGGCTCTTATACGCCCGCGCCAGCGTCGATCTGTACGCCCTCAGCAGGAACACGGCTTCCTCAGGCGAGCCCTCGGACTGTTTGAGCGCCAGCGCGGCGTAGCGCGGGGCGTAAAAGCCCGCCTCGCTCATCACGCGGTCTATAAGCAGCCCGAAACGCGCCTGTATCGCGTCGAGATCCACGGCGGAATCCCCGGCCGTTCTGTTTCGTTCCAGCAGCGCGGCGGCGTTTTCGACAGCCTCGCGCCCGCCTGTTACGGCTACGTAAGCCATTTTACCGCCGCCTTTCTCGTTATCGCCGTTATATCGTTGTCCGCCCGCAGAAATATCAGCTCTATCCCCAGCGGATACTCCCGCTCCAGCGCGTCGCGCGCCTGTACCCACTTGCGCTCGTACCCAGTCAGCGCCGCGCGCCGCCCCTCCGGCGGGACACCCGGCCCCGACAGCTCGCACTCGTCGCCCGTCGCGCCGGACGAGCCCGCTATCACTGTGCCCGACGTGTGCGGCGCCGTGTGCGTGCCCGTCTTCACGAGCGGCAGCAACGCGGACGGATCTACAGGCGCGGGCAGCAATATGAAATCCGCGCTTTGTATATCGGCAGGGGCGCTGCCCGTAATATACCCGATTTCCGCGCCGTCGTCCGGCGCTCCGTTCCAATACTGCGTGACCTCGTTGTCCAACAGCGTCGCCGCCGCCGCGAGCCACGCGCCGTTGCCGGCAAAGCGCGCCGCCTGCTCCGCAATGCTGTAGAGCGCCCCCGGATTCGCCAGCGCGTCGAGCAAAACGCGGAACACTCCCTGCGAATCTAATGTGTAATCGAACGAATGTTTCTTACTAATCAAGCTTCTTTATCCTCCAGTACATGAAATTTCACTTGTGTGCCGCGCACGAGCGCCGCCGTCTCCGATTCGGCACTTTTTCGCAGCTCTTCGAGCTCAAGTAATCGCACTTCAATGGCGGCGAACTCCGGAAAGCCGCCCGTGTGCGCGGCGTCGAGCGCGGCGGCGGCGCCCGCCCTGCCGAGGTCGTCCCCGAGCGCCACGGCGGCGCCGCGCACCCCGTCGAGCTCCGCTATGCAGTGTACCGCAAGCGCTTCGCCGAGGTAGAAATTACTGTTTCTTACGGGCTCGCGCACTGTTAGCAGGATCATGGTCTTTTCGGGGCCTTTGACGTATTCCATACGCCGGTTCGCTGTTACTTTCTCTGCGAGCGTTTGCAGGGCCGCTGTGGGCGCGGATGCTGTTATTCGGCTCAGTGTTTGTTTATCCATTGCTCTCCTTGTCGTTTGAATATTTTGCAGTTGTTCGGCGGACGTGTCCGTGGCGGGGTGCTGGGTAAAATAATAAACGCGGTGTGTTAAATCCACATCCGCGTTAGAGTAAAAGATATGCAAAGTGATGATGCATACTACTATATAATTATATAAGGGGATTTCTTTTTCGCCTGCGCGGTGCGGCGTAGCCGCGCGCCCCGTGCCGCAGCACGTTAAATCACACGTCCGCGCACGTTGCGAGCATTTTTTCTTGCGCTGTTGCGCCTGCGCGGCGCAGCGCCCCATTTCTTTGCGGAAAGAAATGGGGGAAA
The DNA here is from genome assembly GCA_031266955.1 of Oscillospiraceae bacterium. GTDB lineage: Bacteria > Bacillota > Clostridia > Oscillospirales > Oscillospiraceae > JAIRRO01. The sequence goes on from JAISAA010000306.1 coordinate 3,891, forward strand.
GAACCGCCAAAGGAAGAATCCTTTGGAATCCTCTGAATCGCGGGGGCTTTACGGGGGTTGTCAGCAGTCGGTGGGTGCGGCGCTGTCATTTTAGGGCTGTTTCGGGGGACGTGGTGCGGTAGCGCTCTGTGTCCACACGCGAATCCACTCGTTTCGCTGCCGCCCTGCTGTGCGGGAGGGATATAGGGACGCCCCCGTCACGCGCTCGGCATAATTCCCCTCCTGTGGAGGGGTGCCACCGCAGGGGGCGAGGTGGTTCCTGCCACCCTGCTGTGCGTACGGAGGGGGCGGGGATCCTTATCAATTGTAATCACATTATACCGATGGATATCCGAATTTCTGCGTGGCGTATGTTCCCCATTCGCTCTTACTCACGTCGGCGCACCCGACTCCGGTCTCCGTGTGCGATTTGGTCAGTATCTGTTCGCGGTGTCCGGAAGTGGAATGTACCCAATTGTCAACCGCCTCCACTCCGGTTATGTAGCTGACGGTTATATTCTCTCCCCAGTCGAGCCATCTGTAACCCGCCGCCGTCATCCTGTCCGCGGGCGATTTCCCCTCCGGAGTAAAATGGCTGAAATAACCGAGCGCCGCCATGTCTTCGCTGTGCGCGCGCGCCGCCGCACCGAGCTTGTCGTTCCACGTCAGCGCGGACAGGTCGTGGAATGCCCGGAATGCGTTCGCCGCCTCAAATATGATCGCTTCCGTAACAGTAGACGTCTCTTGTCCCGCCTTGCCCGCCGCAACAGCGTATATCCGTCCGCCGCCCCGGTCGTCCTTATAGAGTCGGTGTCCGCCGCCCGCTGCGGGAATGCTGTAATTTGCGTAAGCGTATTCTACAGTCTCTCCGCGTATTCCCAGCATGGCAAAGCTTGAGTAGCCGCCGTAAAAACGGTATTGCAAGTCGCCTGTCACGGTTCTGTACGGGCTGCCGAGCGCCTTTTCCGCAATTGATACGCTATCGCCGATTTTCACGCTGGCGACATCCAGCCCTACGTCTTTGATAATGGGTGTCGGTATCGGCGTTGGAGTATGTGTAGGTGTAGGTGTAGGCGTATGTGTAGGCTCGGGAGTTGACACAGGTTCGGGCGTGGGCACAGGCGTCGTCGGAGACGGAGTTTTTGTGTAATGCCCGTCAAGAGCGCGGTAGATTATGACCGCCGTATCGCCGCGCTTTATAATCGCGCCGCTTACGTTCGCGTCCTCCGTCAATCCGATGGCTTGCGCTTTTGAAACCGCCGTGTCGTAGCTCCAATCCGTTTCGGCGTATCCGAGCCAGCGAAGGATCACCGTGCATACCATTTTAGAATTGACCATACCCTGCGGGTCAAATTTTGTCGCGGACACGCCTTTCACGAGGTCAAGCTGCCAGCAGAACGTGACATAGCCGATCGCCCAGCCGGGAACATCGTCAAAGGGTGCGCCGAACGAGTTTTTTATGCGCTCCTCATCAAGATTCGGGCTTTTCGTGATAGTAAGCCGCGCGAGTATGACCGCAAGCTCCGCGCGCGTCAACCCTTCTTCAAGGTTCAGGTCGCCGTTCTCGTCGCCTTTGTAAATATCGGCGTGAACGAGGTATTCCACGGCCGCTTCCTGACTGGCCGTCGCATACACGGGAGCGTTTGGCGGCGATACCGCCGCGCCGCCGGGCAGCCGTACACCATCCATTATTTTCACCGGACGCAGTTGATCCTCGCCCGAACCGTCGCCCAGATCGTCATGTAAATTTGAACCCCACACCCACAATGTACCGTCAGTTTTTACGGCGCGCGTTTGATAGCCAGAACCCGCGTCCACCGCCGCCACATTCTCCATAATTTTGACGGGCGAATACCTGTTCTGTTTTGTTCCGTCGCCTAAACCGCCGCCGCTGCCTGTGGGGGAATGGACATTCTCTCCCCAACCCCACAATGCGCCATCCGTTTTTATCGCCATAACGTGCGCGCCAGAACCGTCTGATACCGCTACGGACGCAACACCCTCCATAATTTTTTTCGGCGTATATCCGAACTCTGTTGTTCCGTCACCCAACTGTCCGTAAGCATTGTTTCCCCATGCCCACAACGAATCATCTATTTTGATTGCAAACGATGTCCCCACACCGTAATTCACGGATTTAACGCCATCCAAAAGCTTCGTTGGGCGCATAACCCGTTTCATTCCAGGTCCCATCGTTTCAAGCCCCAAGTGTCCGTATTCATTATCGCCCCATACCCACAGCGAACCGTCCTTTTTTATCGCCATTGTCGTTTCGTAGCTTGTTTTTACCGCCGTGACGTCATCCATTATTTTCACGGGCGATAACCTATCCTCCGTTGTGCCGTCACCTAACAGACTAACCGACTGTTCGGTATACGGAAATGATTTGTTTTTGCCCCATCCCCAGAGAGAGCCGTCCTCTTTTACGGCATAAGCGTTCTGAGAACCGGCGCATATGGACTCAACATTTTCCAAGATCATCACCGGAGCCAGACACCTTTCCGCAGACCCATCTCCGACGCCGACGCTTCGCGGAGCTAATCTTCTGTCCCATGCCCAAAGCGTTCCATCATTTTTTAACGCCAGCTTGTAGCTATTGCCCTGCGTGAAAGCGGATTTAACATTGTTCATGATTTTCAGCGGAGACAGTCTTGCCTCTGATGTTCCGTCGCCAGAAAAGTCTCCCCATGACCAAAGCGAGCCGTCTTTTTTGATAGCCAGCGTACCCTGCGCCCACGCAACATCGTCCATTATCTTGACGGGCGTCGGTCTGTTCTCCGTCGTGCCGTCGCCAACTTCTCCGTAATAGTTGTCTCCCCAGCGCCAGAGTGAGTCGTCCGCTTTTATCACCATATTATCAAGCGAAAACCCCTGAGCCTTGCCGTCGGTGGTTGTTTGCGTTGCCGCCGTGAAGCAACTCATACAAAACAATAGCGCCAACGCGAAAATCAATGAAAGCGCGCGCGTTTTAATATTATTCATTTGATTACACCCCTAAATATCATTATTTAACCATAATCATTTCCTCTTGTGTTTTACTAAGTATATCATATTTGCTCTATGGGAACAAGCGTTTAATCTGGAGTTTCGCCGTCTCTCATCGCCTTTACCATTTCCGCCGCCATTTTTGTCGCCATTTGTTCCATTGTGTTCAGCATATCATCTGATTTCGTCGCTTTCGCTATAGCGGCCGCTTGCTCATTTCTTTGTTCTTCCTTAAATAAATCGATCTGCTGCATTAGCGCCGAGTGAAACACTCCCGGCTTGGCGATTTTCGCGAAGTTGTATGACCCGGACGATGTAATTACGTTTATCTTCCCGTAACCAAGAATTTTGCCGAATAATCCGTTAGAAACAGCGACGTTATTGATTTTATCAAGCGGCGTGTCCATTGCCACGGTTTTGATAAGGCCGGTCTTTCCCGAAATCCTTTTGTTTGTGAATAATAGCGCATCGGTAAAGAATCGGATAAGAGCATAAATTAAATCAATGAAGCCGG
>JAISAA010000334.1 GCA_031266955.1 Oscillospiraceae bacterium
AGCCGGGACGACGATATCGCCTTTGAGCCGACGGGCTCCGCCGTTTCGACGTACTGGTCTATCACGGCGCGCAGAATATCTTTTTTGCGTTCGTCTGACACGGACGGCGCCTCCCGTTCCAAGCTTCCTCTGTTTAGCACTCCGGCGACCCGAGTGCTAAATGTAATTTACCACCGGGAACGGCGTTTGTCAATAGGAGCGGTAAATGTTAATAATTTTGTTACGATTTAAGCGGACAGATATTGCCGAGGAAATCCCGGCGCTGCGAAAGCGCGGCCTCAAGCCGACCTATTAAGGTCTGCCGTTGTTCGATATTATCTCCACCGCGGCGAGGTTGACGCGTTATTGCGCCCGTGGTAAGCTGTGCCCGCAGCTGCGCAATACGCGCAGCCGAATTCAATTCAATCAGGAGGTCAACAAAATGAACATTTACCTTGCGGAGAATATCCGTCGTCTGCGGGTCGCAAAGAGCCTGACGCAGGAGCGCCTCGCGGACTTTCTCGGCGTTTCGGCAAAGGCCGTGTCGAAATGGGAGTGCGGCGACAGCTTGCCGGACATAGCGCTGCTGCCGCCGCTCGCGAATTTTTTTGAGATCACGATCGACGAGCTTATGGGCAACGATATGCTCCGCAGCGACGAGCGCATCGCGGCGCTTATCGCGGAGTATGACGAGCTCGACGTCTCGGGACAAGACCGTCAAAAAACCGAGCTCGCCGAAACGGCATACTCCGAATTCCCGAACGACTGGCGCGTGATACATATGCGCCTGCGCTCGCTGTACTGCGGATATATCGAAGATGACAAACCGTTATTGCGCCGTCTCGCGAATCTGATACTCGAAAGATGCCCGCACGAGCCGTACCGCTATTCGGCGATCAACGCGCTGCTGTCCGCCTCGGACGATGAGACCGAAGCCGAAAAATGGCTCGCCCTGCTGCCGGACGACATTAACTTCAACCGTTTGACCGCCAGAGCCCAATATATATGGCGCAGCGGCGATCTGCCGCTCTTTATCGCCGCGACGCGCGAGTCCGCCGCCGACCACTGCCGCAGCTTCATATGCGAGACCGCAACGTGGCTGACCTATACGAACACACCCGAGCTGCCTGACGATCTGCATATAAGCGACGCGGAACGCGAGCGGTGGAACGGCGTACTAAATGAGCTCCACTTGCTTATGCCCGACGGCGCGTGATCCTTTTTCCATAGCAAACGCGAAGCGTTTAATGACGTTATAATAATATAAAATATAATTTTAAGCTGATGTTATACTATATACAATATAAAAAGCGTACGACAATATAGATTTTTGGGGTTCAATATCTCGCTTGGCGGTCTTGCTTGCGAGCTATTCATGAGTTGCTTATAAATTTTTTGCTGCGGATCATTTGCGACGCCCCGGCGGAAATAAAAAACATTTGACAAGCGCCGTCAGGTATGTTAAAATACGCTCAAATCAAATACTCCCCAACAAAAACAAAGGCATTGACGGAGAGAGTCCCGCGAAACAGCCCCCAGAGAGCCGGCGCAAGGTGCGAGCCGGCGGTATGTTTGCGAAGACCGTCGCTCCCGAGCCTGAGGAAGAACGCGGACGGCGCCGAACCCCAAGCCGCCCGCAAGTAAAGTCTCACGTAAGCGCCGCGTCAGGGCGCATGGGTTTGGTTGAACCCACAGAGCGGCGCTTTCGCGCAATTTGAGTGGTACCGCGGGAATTATTTCTCGTCTCAAAAATTATCGTAATTTTTGGGGCGTTTTTGTTTCTAGGCAAAGCCACATTTAATAAATCTTTAGTTGGAGGTATTTCGCAAATGTCTGAAACTGCTGAAAGAGAGCTTTTGGAGCAAAAGCTCAAAGAAGTCTCCGTCCGGATACGCGAGCTGCGCGGGATAGAGGGGCTGTCAGAGGCCGAAATGGCCGAGAAAACCGGCGTCACGCCCGAGGAATACCGCGCGTGCGAATCCGGGCGCGAGAACCTGTCGTTCGCGTTCATATACCGCTGCGCAATAGCCCTCGGCGTGGACGTGACCGATATCATAGAGGGCGCCTCGCCGCGCCTCACTTCGTACACCGTCACGCGGGCCGGCGACGGGCAGCGCATAGAGCGGGCGCACAATATGATATATTACAGCCTTGCGCACGCGTTCCGCGGTCGGCGCACGGAGCCCCTGCGCGTCACCGCGATATACGACGACGCACTGCAAGACCGCGAAATAGAGGTCACGACGCACGACGGGCAGGAGTGCGACATCGTTATCTCCGGCGAGCTTAAGGTCAGGATTGGCGAGCACACGGAAACGCTCCGCCCCGGCGACTGCGTGTACTACGACAGCGCGACGCCGCACGGGATGATAGCCGTCGGCGGCGCCGACTGCGAGTTCTACGCCATCGTCATCGACCCCGTTACGGCGCCGGAGCTCCCCGGCCCGCGCGAAGCCGCGTCCCCGCGTCTCGCCGGCGTCCGGCACACGGGGCGAGAGCGCGTCTACAAAAAATATATAGACACAGTCGAGGACGAAAACGGCACGCTGCAATCTATATCGTTCAAAAATACCGAGTCGTTCAACTTCGCCTTCGACGTCGTGGACGCCATAGCCGCGCGCGAGCCGGACAAGCTCGCCCTGTTGCACATCGCCAAGGACAAGACGGAGCGCCGCCTCACATTTGAGGATATTTCCCGCTTGTCAAGCCGCGCCGCGAACTATTTCACCTCGCTCGGCATCAAGCGGGGGGATCGCGTTATGCTCGTCCTGCGGCGCAACTGGCAGTTCTGGATAGCCACCGTCGCGCTGGAGAAGATAGGCGCCATATCCATCCCGGCTACGGATCAACTCCTCGAAAAGGACTACAAATACCGCATTGACGCGGCGGGCGTCACAGCCGTTATGATCACCGCCGAGAGCGAGCTGGCCCCGCGCGAGGCAGAAAGCGCCGTATCTCAATGCCCCGGCGTCGCCGTTAAAATAGCCTGCTCCGGCGCCGTCCCCGGCTGGCGCGACTTCGACGGCGAATTCGAGAAGTTCCGCAGCGCCTACCCCCGCGAAGCGGACGCGCCGTGCGGCGACGATTTTATGCTGATGTACTTCACGTCCGGCACGTCCGGATACCCAAAGATCGCCGCGCACAACTACAAATACCCCCTCGGCCACTTCATCACCGCGAAATACTGGCAATGCGTCGACGCCGACGGGCTTCACCTGACGATCTCCGACACGGGCTGGGCAAAATCCGCGTGGGGTAAAATATACGGCCAGTGGCTCTCCGAGGCCCCGCTTTTCGCCTACGACTTCGACCGCTTCGACCCGGGCGACATTCTGCCGATGTTCGCGAAATACGGCATAACGACGTTCTGCGCCCCGCCGACGATGTACCGTTTTCTTATCCGCGAGGACCTGTCAAAGTTCGATATGTCCTCCATAAAACACGCGACTATAGCGGGCGAGGCGCTCAACCCGGAGGTGTTCCACCAGTTCCGCAAGCACACGGGCCTGTCGCTCATGGAGGGCTTCGGCCAGTCGGAATCGTCCGTGCTCATCGGAAATATCGCGGGGATGACGCCAAAGCCGGGCTCAATGGGCCGCCCCACGCCGCTGTACGATATAGACCTCGTGGACGCGGATAACAACCCCGTGCCGGACGGCGAGGTCGGCGAGATAGTAGTGCGCACGTCGCCCGGGCTCACGCCGGGGCTCGTGATAGAGTACTACAACGACCCCGAGAACACCGCGAACGTCTGGCGCGGAGGCGTCTACCACACGGGCGACACCGCGTGGCGCGACGAGGAGGGATATTACTGGTACGTTGGCCGCGTGGACGACCTGATAAAGTCCTCGGGATACCGTATCGGCCCGTTTGAAATCGAAAGCGTCATTATGGAGCTCCCCTACGTGCTCGAATGCGGCGTGTCCGCCGTTCCGGACGAGATACGCGGGCAGATAGTCAAGGCCAGCGTTGTGCTGAAAGGGCGCGAGCCGTCCGACGAGCTCGCCCGCGAGATACAAAGCTACGTCAAAGAGCACACGGCGCCTTATAAATATCCGCGCGTCGTTGTGTTCCGCGACGCGCTGCCCAAAACGGTCAGCGGGAAGATACAGCGAAACCTGTTATAGTGGTAAACGAACGCCGCCGGCATATCCGGCGGCGTTTCATTTTTTCCTTGACAACTCCCGCGCGGTGTGAGATAATTTCCGTCGTCACGGATAAGCGGCGAAAAAAGGAGTGAGACTAAATGGACGAATACCCACGAAGACGCAGACCCGAGCCACTCGCCGGGGGATTTGCCGGACGCGCGTCCGGAAAGTGCGTATTCGCCGCGTTTCACATCTAAAACGCCGCGTTATGCCCGCTTTTCCGCGCGCCCGCCGGCGCGCTTTTTTGCGTTTGTCCCCCGAATATCAAGCACATCAAATCAAATGACAGGGGGACAAAAGCATGATAAAAGAACTTATCGAAGCAGGCGATTTCGCGGAGGCGCGGCGCGCGCTCGGGGATATGAACCCCGTGGACGTCGCGGGAGAGCTTGAAAAAACAGAGCACGCGGACGCCGTCCGCGTATTCAGAATGTTGCCAAAGGACACGGCGGCGGAGGTTTTCGCATATCTGGACAGCGACGCGCAGCAAGGGATCATCGAAAAAATCAAGGATCATGAGATAAACGGCATTGTGGAGGAAATGTTCCTCGACGACGCTGTGGACTTTATCGAGGAAATGCCGGCGAGCGTCGTCAAGCGCGTGCTGGCGAATCTTCCCGCTGACAAACGCGATATAATAAATCAGTTTCTGAAATACCCGGAAAACAGCGCCGGGAGCATAATGACAATAGAATACATCTCACTTAAAGAGCGGCTCACCGTGCGCGAGGCGTTTGATAAAATCCGCGGCGAGGGGATCGACAGCGAAACGATTTACACCTGCTACGTCACGGATTCAGAGCGCCGCCTTCTCGGCGACGTTTCGGTGCGCACGCTGCTGCTCGCGCAGCCCGACGCGCGCGTTTCCGACATTATGAACACAAACGTCGTCTTCGCCGTCACGACTGACGACAGGGAAAAGCTTGCCGGGGAATTCCGGAAATACGGCCTGCTCGCGATGCCCGTCGCGGACAACGAGAATCGCATAGTCGGCATCGTAACGGTCGATGACATTATGACAGTCCAAGAGGAGGAGGCCACGGAGGACTTTGAGCTTATGGCCGCGCTGTCCCCCTCGGATGACCCGTATCTCAAAACAAGCGTTATCGCGATGACGAAGAACCGCCTGCCGTGGCTTATGCTGCTTATGCTTTCGGCGACGTTTACGGGGGCGATAATCTCGGGCTTTGAGGCGTCGCTGCTGGCACTTCCGGCGCTCGCCGCTTTTATCCCGATGCTGATGGACACGGGCGGGAACGCGGGCTCGCAGTCCTCGACGCTCATCATCCGCGGTATGGCGCTCGATGAAGTCGCGCCGTCCGACGTGCTGCGCGTGCTTTGGAAGGAGCTTCGCGTTTCGGCGCTGTGCGGCGTCGCGCTGGCTGTCGTGAACTTCGCGCGGATATTTATTATGAACCGGGACGTCATGCTGGCGGCGACTGTCTCAATATCGCTGCTGCTTACCGTTGTACTGTCAAAGACCGTGGGCTGCTTACTGCCGCTCGGTGCAAAAAAGCTGAAGCTTGACCCGGCCGTTATGGCGTCCCCTGTTATCACTACTATCGTTGACGCGGGCGCGCTGCTGCTGTTCTTCGCGATAGCAAAGGCGCTGATCGGTGTTTAGCCGGACGGCAATACCCGAGAAAATTTTATTCGGCGGCGCATTTCAGCCATACGGCGCATTCCAGGCGTTTTTTGAAGAGCTCGCAGCCGAGGGCGTAAACGCCGTCGCTGTCGCCGGAGGCGTGATACGCGTTTGCCGCGCAGCCTCCGGAGCAATAGAGCTTCGCCCAGCAGCCCCGGCACTCGCTCCGTTTGTTTATCGACGCACGGCGGAATATAAAATCCTCCCGGACGCCGTTATAGATATCGCCGGCCAAAAAGCTGCGTTCCCCGACAAGCTGATGGCACGGATAGAGCTCTCCCTCCGGCGTGACCGCGAAATATTCGCTGCCGGAGCCGCAGCCCGCCGCGCGCTTATACACGCACGGCCCATTTTCAAGGTCGAGCGTATAGTGATAAAAAGTGAACGGCTTTCCGGCCTTTTCCCGCCGCGCCATTTCGGCGGCGAGAAGCTCATACTGCCTGAAAAGCTCCGGCAGCTCGGCCTCCGTCAGCCCGAGCGCGCTTCCCGGCGGGGACACGACGGGCTCCATCGCGAGCTCCGTGAAGCCGAGGTCCGCGATGTGCAGAATATCCTCCGTGAAGTCGGTATTGCGCGCGGTGTAAGTCCCGCGGATGTAATATTCGCCGCGGCGGCGCCCGGTGAACCGCAAAAGCCTCGGCACGATCAGATCATAGCTGCCCCCGCCGGACGGTGCGCGTCGCCGCGCGTCGTGAGTTTCGCGCCGCCCGTCGAGGCTAAGCACGACGTTTGAAATTTCCCTGTTGCAGAAATCCGTGACCTCGTCGTCGAGCAGCACGCCGTTCGTCGTCAGCGTAAAGCGAAAATTCTTCCCGCGCGCGCCCTC
>JAISAA010000036.1 GCA_031266955.1 Oscillospiraceae bacterium
TTATAATAATCGGCTCAGGCCCCGCCGGGCTTTCGGCGGCTATAACGGCGCGCGCGCGCGGCAAAAGCGCCGCCGTCATTTCAAACAGCGCAACGGACAGCGGGCTGTATAAGGCGCCCTCTGTCGAAAATTACCCCGGTATGCCCGGCGTGTCCGGCGCGGAGCTCTCGCGCCGGCTCATCGCGCACGCGCGGGAAATGGGCGCTGATATAATAACGGGGCGCGTGACGAGCGCGCTCGCCGCTTCCGGCGGTCTCAGCGTCGGCTTCGGCAGCGAGTTTGAGACAGGCCGGGCGCTGATTCTCGCGCTCGGCGTTGTTCAGACGTCGGTTTTTCCCGGGGAGGCGGAGCTGCTCGGGCGCGGCGTGTCGTACTGCGCCACTTGCGACGGGATGCTCTACCGCGGGAAAAGCATAGTCGTCGCCTCTCTGTCGGACGGCGCGGCGGAGGAGGCGGAATACCTGCGCACCATCGGCTGCCGCGTCACGGAAATCACGACCAATAATATTGAAATACGCGGCGGCATAAAAGTTGAGGTCGTTATAGCGGACGGCGCCGAAATACCGTGCGACGGGGCGTTTATCCTGAGAAAAACTATTGCCCCCGCGGCGCTGCTTCCGGGACTTGAGACCTCGGACGGGTTTATAAAAATAAACGCCGATTTTTCGGCGTCGGTACCGGGCGTGTTTGCCGCCGGGGACTGTATCGGCGGCGCGCGCCAGATAGCCAAGGCGGTCGGGGAAGGTCAGCTCGCGGCGCTCTCCGCCATAGCGTATATAGACAATGCAGACTATGTGGGAGGGCAAAAGTGATGGGCGCGGCTTTGAATTCTGTTTTCACGGTTTCGGACGTCCGCCAACTCGCGAAAGGCGTGTTTTCCGTGACCTTTGACGCGCCGGGGCTCGCTTCGCGCGCCGAGCCCGGGCAATTCGTACACATAAAATGCGGTCACAGCCGTCCGCTCCGCCGCCCATTCGGTATCTGCGACGCTCACGGCGGAAAGCTAACCGTCGTGTTTGAGGTCCGCGGAGAGGGGACGAAATGGCTCGCCGCCAGCGCGCCGGGGCGGCGCGTCGATATAAACGGGCCGCTAGGGCGCGGCTTTTCAGAAACAAGCGGTAAAACCCTTGTCGTCGGGGGCGGTCTCGGCGCGGCGCCGCTGCTTTTCGCCGCCCGCCGCGCGAGAGAGCGAGGCGGCGTCACCGCCGTGCTCGGTTTTCGCGGAGTATCGAACGCCGTGCTGACCGATAAATTTGAAAGCGTGTGCAACGGCGTTTTTGTTACGACGGAGGACGGTTCCTCCGGCCTGCGCGGAACCGTCGCGCTCCCGCTGGAGGAGCTGCTGAAAACCGGGAAATATTCCGCCGTGCTCTCCTGCGGCCCGCGGGCGATGCTGAAGGCGGTCGCGGAAGTGACCGAACGCGCGGGCGTGCAGTGCGAAGCGGCGCTTGAGGAACGTATGGGATGCGGCGTCGGCGCGTGCCTCGTCTGCGTGTGCAAGACGAAAAAGAACGGCATCGAAACGATGAGCCGCGTGTGCCGCGACGGGCCGGTGTTCGACGCGCGGGAGGTGGTCTGGTGAGCGACGACATTGATATGAAAGTAACCTTTGCGGGGATAGAATTTAAGAACCCCGTCGTAACGGCGTCGGGCACTTTTGGCTTTGGGCGCGAATACGCCGAGTATTTCGATTTATCGGAGCTCGGCGGCGTGTGCACGAAGGGTCTGACGCTCAAAGCCCGACTAGGCAATCCCCCGCCGCGGATCGCCGAAACGCCGATGGGTATGCTCAACTCCGTTGGGCTTCAAAACCCCGGTGTGGACGCGTTTATTGAAAACGAGCTGCCGTTTCTGAAAAAATACGACACGCGCGTAATCGCGAACATCGCGGGCGAGACGGCGGAGGAATACGCCGAAATGGCGCAAAGACTCTCCGGCGCGGGCGTCGATATTATCGAGGTGAACGTCTCCTGCCCGAATGTGCGGGAGGGCGGGATGCAGTTCGGCGTCTCAGCGCGCTCAGTCTCCGACGTTACGCGGGCTGTAAAGCGCCGCTCCGGCGTGCCGGTGATGATAAAGCTCTCGCCGAATGTCACGGATATAGCCGAGATTGCGCGCGCCGCCGAGGGGGAGGGCGCGGACGCGGTCTCGCTTATCAACACGCTGCTCGGAATGAGGATAGATATCAAAACGCGCCGCCCCGTGCTCGCGAACAACACTGGCGGGCTGTCCGGCGCGGCGATTTTGCCGGTCGCGCTGAGAATGGTCTGGCAGGCGCGCCGAGCCGTTAAAATACCGATCCTCGGCATGGGCGGCGTTACCTCCGGGGCCGACGCCGTCGAAATGCTGCTCGCGGGGGCAAGCCTCACAGGCGTCGGAACCGCGAGCTTTACTCACCCCGGCGCGGCGATAGATATACGCGAAGGGATCGCGGCGTATATGCGCGAAAACGGTATCGGCGCCGTTTCCGACTTGACCGGAAGCGTCGAGGCGTATTGACTATATTATATTATTTCAAGGAGAGACCCATATGAGAAAATCAGTTACGGCGGAGGAAGCGCGCGCGCTCATACTTCAAATACCCTTGCCGCCGCCAAGCGCGGAGGCTGTCGCGCTGACCGAGGCGTTCGGACGCGTTCTCGCGGAAGATATCACAGCCGATATCCCGATCCCCCCGTTCGACCGCAGCCCGTTCGACGGCTACGCGTTCCGCGGCGCGGATACTGCCGCGGCGTCAAAGGACAATCCCATAACCCTGCGGATCACTGAGGAAATTCCCGCCGGATCGGTTCCGTCCGTAGATATCACGCCCGGCTATGCCGCGAAGATACTCACTGGCGCGCCGATGCCGCGCGGCGCCGACTCAACGGTCAAGTATGAGCTTACGGAATTTACGACCGAGACCGTGACGTTCACGTCGCCCGTGGCTCCCGGTGACGATGTTGTGTACGCCGGCGACGACGTGAAGGCGGGCAGCACGGCGGCGCTCCGCGGGAGCGTTATTTTTCCCGCCGACGTCGGGCTTTTCGCGAGCCTGGGGATGACGGAGGTCCCCGTGTTCCGCAGGCCGCGCGCCGCCGTGCTGAATACGGGCTCTGAGCTCGTAGAGCCGGGCTCGCCGCTGCCCTACGGGAAGATATATAATTCCAGCGTGTTTACGCTGATAGGCGCGCTCGCCGGGCTCGGGATCGACGCGTACAACGCCGGCGTCGCGCGCGACGACCCCGATGAGATCGCCGCCGCCGTCGCAAAGAACCTGCCGCTTTGCGATATTATGATAACCACGGGCGGGGCCTCTGTCGGAGATTACGACTTCGCACTCGGCTCAGCCGGAGTTTTGGGCGCGCAGACGCTTTTCTGGAAAACAAAGATAAAGCCGGGCGGGGCGATGCTCGCCTCGCGGGTTGACGACAAGCTGCTGCTTTCGCTTTCGGGCAATCCGGGCAGCGCGCTCATCGGGCTGCTGCATATCGCCGCGCCGTTCCTGCGGCGGCTG
>JAISAA010000068.1 GCA_031266955.1 Oscillospiraceae bacterium
CGCGACGTCTGGACGGTGAGCACGGCAAACTACAAGGGCGCTCACTTTGCGACATTTCCGCCGCAATTGATCCTCCCGTGTATCCTCGCCGGCAGCCGTCCGCGCGGAACCGTCCTCGACCCGTTCTGCGGCAGCGGGACGACGGGCTACGTTGCATTGGCGACGGGGCGGCAGTTTATCGGGATCGATATTAACCCTGAATACTGCGAGATGGCGGAACGGCGAGTTTACGGATGATAAAAATAATCGCTGATACCGAGCGGGAAGCCGCTTACGTTACTAAGATATTGGAAGAAACGGCTCTCAGGATAAACTTCACTCCGGAGTCCGTTCAAGAGCATCTGGATGTACTGTCCGTGTTACGCAAAAGTATAACCGTAAAGGGCGCAGGCAACACTTACTCGACAAACAGCACGGGCGCAATCCCAGAAATGAAGCTGAAACTATGACGCGCCGCATACTGCGCGTATTCCCGCGTCGGACGTCGTACACGCCGGACGACGCGCGCGCATATGGAGCGCGGGACGGATTTCAGGAACTATCATACTTAAAATACAGGAGGAACAAACGCAATGACGAAAACCATAGAAGACCTTGACGTGGGCGAACGCTTCCGTTTCGGCGGCTACGACTGGATAGCGCTTGATTATGGCAACCTCGCGTCAGTCTACAGCATAGAGGGCTACGCGCGGCTCTGCCTTATGGCGGATGTGCTCAAAAACGAGCCGTTCGACGCGGGCAACTGCAACGATTGGCGCGTGAGCTCCACGCGGAAATATCTCAATGGCGAATTTCTCAACGAGCTCGGCGACAACCGCCGGAAGGAGGGCGCTGCACTTCCCGGCTTGGATATGGTAGAGTACACCAGCGACCTTACCGCCGACGACGGTCTGACGGATTACGGCGAGAGCAACGATTTGGTATTCCTTTTGAGCGCGGACGACTACCGCCGAAACCGCTATGCGATACCCGCCGCCAAAGGCTGGTGGTGGCTTATCACGCCATACAGTACTCCGAATTCCGGCCTCCCATACGTCGTGCGCGTGGTGGGCTCGAGCGGCGCATTGACGCTCTCGGACGCCCACTGCGGCCACAATAGATTGCGCCCCGCGATATATCTGCGCGAGAATACCAAGGTGGAGGCGGCGCTATGACGAAAGAAAGGCCAATACTTTTCAGCACGCCGATGGTGCGGGCAATATTGGACGGTCGCAAGACAATGACGCGGCGAGTGCTCAATCCGCAGCCGGAAAATAAAGCGCTTTGCGATTTTTACAGGCAAGAATGCTTACTGAAAGAGCTTAAAGGATATGTTGCCAACGGGCTGAACTCATACCATAAAGAAACCGTGTGGCACAAACCGCGCTACAGTGCCGGGGACGTGCTCTGGGTGCGGGAGGCGTATGCGCTGGCTGCAACGATAGACTCCTTCTTGTCTGGCGAGAGTATATTTGCC
Organism: Oscillospiraceae bacterium; assembly: GCA_031266955.1. Taxonomy (GTDB): domain Bacteria; phylum Bacillota; class Clostridia; order Oscillospirales; family Oscillospiraceae; genus JAIRRO01. The sequence goes on from JAISAA010000068.1 coordinate 1,457, forward strand.
TACAAAGCCGATTTCACGGACTACGGTCTGAAAGAGCTATCAGCGGCAGGGCTCCGCTGGCATCCGTCGATACATATGCCACGCGCGGCGGCGCGCCTGTTCCTGCGAGTGACAGACGTTGGCGCGGAGCGGCTGCGGGAGATAAGCGTCGCTGACGCAAAGGCGGAGGGGATAGCGGTATGGGCAAGCGGATGTATAGACGGGCTCGCGTTCGGCTGTTACAACGGGGATGAGTGCGTTTACAATAGGTGTGAGCGCCCGATTGAGTTGTTTCGCGAGATATGGGATGGTATCAACGCCAAACGCGGATACGGCTGGGACAAAAATCCCTATGTGTGGGTGTATAAATTTGAAAGGACGGAGAAACCGCAATGATCGAAACTTTATTCAGAGGTAAGCGCTTTGAGCCCGACTCCGCCGGGCTCACGCGTAATATCCGTGCCGCGCGCGGGCGCGGCAAAGACAACGGCGAATGGGTAAATGGATACTACGTATGCGCAGACGAAAAGCACTACATATTTACCGGTGAAACGGGGCTGTTCCCAGTAGACGCCGCACACCCGCATTTGATGTACCGCGAGCTGGTGAGGCACGAGGTTGACCCGGAGACCGTCGGGCGGTTTACGGGGCTGTGCGATAAAAACGACGTTAAGATTTTTGAGGGTGACGTAATGGAAGTGGCCGCAGGCGGCGACGGCGGTTTCCCTTGGTACGAAACGAAAGAAGATTTTGAAGAGAACAATTACGTCAAAGACAAGACTTTGTACACCGTCGAATGGCTCGACACCCGAGCGTTTTTCCTTCTGTTTGACGGGAGCGAGCCGTGCCTGTATCTAAAAAATACGAATCTTTATACGGAGGTCGTCGGAAATATACACGACGATAAACGGGAGGAGTTTCATTGAACGCTATTACTGTATGGCAGCCGTGGGCGTCGCTTATCGCGGTGGGCGCGAAACGTTATGAGACGCGAGGCTGGAGGACGGACTACCGTGGGCCCATCGCGATTCACGCGGGGGCAAAACGCCCGTTTAATACTATGGACGGCGCGGACGTTAAAGACATTTTCGCGATGGGCGCGGCGTTCGGCGTTGCGGAGAAAAACATCCGCGTCATTTTGGATTTTCTCGAAACTCTGCCGCGCGGCGCGGTAATTGCAACAGCGGAGCTTGTGGAGTGCCGGCACGTCGCGTGTGATGACGGCGGGGCGTTTATCAATCGCGGAGAGCCGTTTGGTGAAATTCAGCTTGAAGATATCAGCGGAAATGAGCTGCTGTTCGGAGATTACTCCGACGGGCGCTACGCGTGGGAGCTCGCCAACGTCAAGCCGCTGGCGGAGCCGGTGCCGGCGCGGGGGCGTCAAGGGCTTTGGGACTGGGAGGAAAACCGATGACCGATAGTCTAAAAGCAAAAGTTGAAAAAGCATACGAGCGCATAGAGCAAGCATACGAAATCGCGGAAAAAGCCGGTAACGCGCTTGTCGTCGCTTACAGCGGCGGCAAGGACAGCGACGTGCTGCTGCGGCTCGCGATCGACAGCGGCGTACCGTTCAGTGTAGAGCACAATCACACGACAGTTGACGCGCCGGAAACGGTCTACCACATCCGCGAGGTTTTTGCCGGGCTGTCGGAGCGCGGTATATCCGCCCTCGTAAACGAGCCGCCCGAGATCGAGAATGTGGACGGGCGGCGCGTCAGGGCGTCAATGTGGAATCTCATCCCTAAAAAGGGGATTCCACCGACAAGGCTCGCTCGATACTGCTGCCAGTATTTCAAGGAGCGCCGCTTCGACGGTCAGC
>JAISAA010000075.1 GCA_031266955.1 Oscillospiraceae bacterium
AGCGACGTCGTGAGCGGGAAATATTACACGGAAGCCGTCGCGTGGGCGGAGGGTGAAGGTATAGTAGACGGCTACGGCAACGGACTGTTCGGCCCGGAGGACGATATAACGAGGCAGGATCTGGCGCTGCTCTTCCTGCGCTGCGCAAGGTACAAGGGCGTGAAACTCCCGGAGATACGCGCATATGCGGACTTTGACGACGACAAGGACGTTTCGGGCTACGCGCAAGAAGCGACAGAGACAATGTACAAAGCGGGAATAATTTCCGGCAAGCCGGGCAACAGGCTCGACCCGAAAGGTACGGCGACGAGAGCCGAGGTCGCGGCGATGCTGCGGCGGTTCCTCGAATCGGTGCAGCAATAGCTGAATAAACAATCAGAAAAAGCCCCGGAAAGCTTGGGATAATCAATCTTTCCGGGGCTTTTCGAGTTGCGCCTGCGCGGAACTCAATTTGGGAGTGCCCCAAGCGCGGATTCGGAAAAAATCTAATGCGGTGAACGTGTCACTCTTATCGCGGGCGTTTCTGACGTGCTTCCCGGGATAAACCACATCAATTTTCTTGTCCACTCCATTTTTGGGAACGAGGGCGCGGCGTGCCGCGCCCCTACGGCGGGGATTCGGGCATTGGCGGCGCGCGCGTCCCCCGTAGGGGCGCAGCACGCTGCGCCCTCGTAATATAAAAACGCCTTTCTTTATTGAACCTTTTCCGAATCCGCGCTTGGGGCACTCCCCTCAATTTTAGAAGGTTGAAAATTGATTTCCGTGGGTATCCGCCGAGCCCCTTGACACGACCGCAACTATGCTTTATAATGCTCCTAAGATTTGCAAGTCATTGCAATTATTAAAAAAAGTTAAACGGAGGTCACTGAAATGCAAGAAGTATTCGATTTCTTAGACAAAGCCGGAGCGTACCATATCGCGACGGTGGACAACGACGGCAAGCCGCACGTGCGGCCATTCGGCTCAAAAATGATCCTGGACGGCAAGTTCTACATATTTTGCAGCTTGCCAAAGGCCGTCTACGAACAGCTTTCCAAAAATAAGTGGACGGAGATCTCCGCGTGCGGAGAGGGTATGAATTGGCTGCGGATCACGGCCGTTGCCCGCGAGGTCACGGGCGACGAGAAGCAAAAGGTCTACGACAAATCGTTCTACGCCGCGCCCGACAGCCCGATGAAAAGGGCTATCGACACCGTAGCCTTTTTCGAGCTCACGGACGCCGCCGCTACCATCTACGGTCAAGAGCAAAAAGAATACAAGTGGTAAATAAATTCACAGACAGAGATTTTTACAGGAGGAATCCAAATGCTTACACCTAAACAAAATATGCTGGAAACCATAAAAGGGGGAAGCCCGGACAGGTTCGTAAACCAGTTCGAGGCGATCGCTTTTCTTTTCCACCCGTTTATGATGAAATCGCCCTCGGCCGCAAAGGGGCAGGAAAACGTGGTAAACGCGTGGGGCGTCACCAACTCTTGGCCGGAAAACGTACCGGGCGGCTTCCCCGTGCACACGCCGGACAAGATCGTCGTAAAAGACATAGAGCGCTGGAGCGATTACGTCAAGGCGCCCGCGCTGAAGTTCACCGACGAGGAGTGGGGCGTTTTCAAGGCGATGTATGACGCGATCGACGGCAGCCTCGCGTACAAGGCCACATTTGTGGCGCCCGGCCTATTCGAGCAGACTCACCACCTGTGCGGTATGGCCCAAGCCCTTGAGTATTACGCGCTCAACGAAGACGAGATGCACGATATCATCAAGCTGCTCACCGATTGGGAGCTTGAGCTCGCCGAGGGTATCTGCAGCAACTTAAAGCCCGACGCGATCTTCCACCACGACGACTGGGGCAGTGAAAAGAGCACGTTCCTGAGTCCCGCGATGTTCGCCGATTATTTTCTGGAGCCGTACAAGCAGATATACAAATATTATCACGACCACGGCGTGGAGTTGATTTTCCATCACGCCGACAGCTATGCCGCCACGCTTGTGCCGTATATGATAGAGATGGGCATCGACGTATGGCAGGGCTGTATGGAGAGCAACAACGTCCCCGAGCTTGTAAAAAAGTACGGCGACAAGATAACGTTTATGGGCGGCATCGACAACAAATCCATGGACTTCTCCGGCTGGACGCGCGAAGACTGCGCCAAGGCCGTCCGCAAAATATGCACCGGCAAAGACACGCGCGGCCTTATCCCGTGCATCACGCAGGGCGGCCCGGGCTCCACGTTCCCCGGCGCATACAATGTCCTCTTTGAAGAGATCGACAAAGCCAGCGAGGAGATTTTCAGCATAGACGCGTCAAAGATCGAGCGTATGCCGTTGCAGATACTGTTTTAACTGAGCCGGCGTTTTAGCGGGATCGCAGAAGCGGGGCCGCAAGAATGGGGTTGCAGGAATGAAGCTGCGTCATATGAAGAAATGCGTATGTGCGGCATTGCTTCTCGCGCTGATAGCCGCGGGAGCGTCCTGCAGCCCCGCGGCGCCCGGCGGCGAAGGCCAAGAGCGATTTTCTGTCCAATACGCTTTTATTTGTCACATTATTGTAACTTTACTATGACCCATCCTCTGATATAATATATCAGAGGACATTTTTGTCCGGGCATTAAAATATTTCAAAAACGCCGGGGAGGACGCACGCTATGGACGATTACACAAGAAAATTCACACCGGTGACGGGCGGGGAAAATCTTCGCGCGTCACTTACTGAGGTGAGCGACGCTCTCGAGGAAAAGGGCTACAACGCCGTAAATCAAATAATCGGCTACCTGCTCAGCGAGGACCCTACGTATATCACAAGCCACCGCAACGCCCGCAGCCTGATCTGCAAGCTTGACCGCGACGAGCTGCTCTCCGCGATGCTGCGCAGCTATCTCGGAAAATGATCCGCCGTCAGACGCGCATGGCCTCGACGTAAGCGCAGCCGCCCGTTTCGATGTCGATTTCAAACACCGCGCATTCGAGCTTCGCCCGGCCTTCCGCGTCCTCATATCTCTCATGCGGGTCTCCGAGGAAGCGGGAGATTGCTGATTTCGGCTTTACGCCGATCACGCTTCGCCGCGCGCCCGTCATCCCGAGGTCGGTTATATACCCCATTCCGGACTGAAAGACCTCCGCGTCAGACGTCTGCACGTGCGTGTGCGTGCCCCACAGCGCCGAAACGCGCCCGTCGAGGTAAAACGCCATGGCGCGCTTTTCGCTCGTCGCTTCCGCGTGGAAATCGACGAGCTTTATTTTACATTCGCAGTTTTTAAGTATCCTGTCGGCCTCGAAGAACGGGTTCTCCGTCCCGAAATTCATCTCGCAGCGCCCGATCAGATTTATCACGCAGACCTCGCCGAAGGAACTGTCAAACACGCCCCAGCCGCGCCCCGGGACCTGCGGCGCATAGTTCGCCGGGCGTATTATATACCGGTTGTCGTCAAGATATTGCCGGAGCTCGCGCCTGTCCCACGTGTGGTTGCCGAGCGTTATGATGTCGGCGCCCGCCTGAAACAGCTCGTCACAATGCTCCGGGAGCGCGCCGTAGCCCGCGGTGTTTTCCCCGTTCACGACGCAAAACGCGATATTCTTCCGCTCCCGCAGCTTGGGGAGCGTTTTTTTCAGCATTTCGCGCCCCGTCTTGCCGCACACGTCGCCCACGGCGAGAATATTTACCGTCATTGTTTACGCCCGTCCCTTTCGTTTTTCTGAATACCGCTCAAATACCGCTCAAAAATACCGCTGCGCGCTGTCCAAAAAGATCGTTTTCTCCGGCCTTTGAATTATGACGCGCACGGCGCGCATTTTGTTGACGATCTCGACCTTGCGGTGCGCCCCGCCGTTTTCCCCGTCGCGCGTCCACATAACGGGCTCGTCGAATTCAAAGCTGACGCGTGAGGTGTGCAAAAGCCTTACGTTGTCCGATTCGTAGCTTTGATTCGCGACAGAACCGAGAATATCGAGAAAGTCCTGTAAATTTAGCGGATTTTTGACGAGTATCACCTCGAATTTCCCGTCGCCGAGGTCCACGTCCCACGGCGGGAGCCGCACGAGCCCCGCGACGGACGTGGAATTCGTGACCCCGCCGAACACAAAGCTGTCGTCAATGACGCCGCCGTCGTATCTGACGACGGTGCGCCGCGGCTTTATTGCCGCGAGGTCGGCGAGCCCGCCGAGCACGTAAGCCAGATGCCCGAGCGCGCGTTTCGCCGCCGGAGTCGT
>JAISAA010000093.1 GCA_031266955.1 Oscillospiraceae bacterium
AGAAAGCGGGTGGATGTAAAAATGGGCTATATACTCCAAATCTTGCTGCACGCGGCGGTATCGGGCATCGAAACGGCCGCCCTCGCGCTGTATCTTCACCGGCTGCTCGCGGAGCGGCAAGCCATAAAACGGAGTCCGCGGCGCGTTTTGATATATATTATTGTATACGCGGCGTTTTTCGGGGCGAACCTGTGCGTCTCCGTACTGCTCCCGGGTCTCAGCTTGCTGCCGTATCTTATGATTGGCAGCATCCTCGCTATCGCGATCTCCCTTTACTCCGGAACGCTGTTTCAGCGAGTATTCGCGGGGCTGACGTTTTTCGCGTACGCGTTTATGCCCGAAGCGTTGTATGCTACTTCCGTCTCTTTTCTGACGGGACATATATTCAGCGAAAGCCTTTCGGCATCACTGTTTTTTATAGGCGCTTTTCTCTCCAAGGCTCTGCTGCTCGCCGCCGTTTTTATTATCACGAGACGGCGAAGGGCTCGTTTCCTGCCGATGCCCGTCTCTCATCAGGTCGTTCTCCTGCTTGCCGTCGGGATATGTGTCTTTTTATCGTTCGCGGATATGGTCGCGGTGACGCAAAGCGGCGAGCGAACGACATTTTTGAACGTCCTGATCGAGGCGGGGATAACGACGATTGCCGTCACCGTATTTTATGTTTACGGAGCGTTCCAGCGGTATACGGATCGCGAGCTGTATTTCAGCCTGTTAGAGCGCCAGACGGCGGCGTCGGAGCGCTATTTCCGGCGTGTGGATGAGATCCAGCGCGAAATGCGCGCCCTGAAGCACGACTTTACAAATCACCTGATGAGCCTGAACCAGCTTTTGCAGTCCGGGGACTACGCGGAGCTCGGCGAATACATACACAGATATCTCGGCGAGGTCTCCCGCGTCGTCTCCGAAACGGTGACGGGCGTCGCGAGCGTAGACGGGCTCATCTCCGTGAAAAAACAGGCGGCGCTTGACAATGGTATACGCTTTGAGGCGAGCGCCGGCGGCGTCATGAAAATACTGATAAACCCCGTGCACCTCAGCATCATTTTGAGCAACGCCCTCGACAACGCCATAGAAGCCTGTTTGAAATTGCCACCGGCGGAGCGGTATATCGCGCTGAATATGAAAACGGACGGCGACGGCATCCTTATCGGCGTCGCGAACGCGTCCGGGCCCGTCGAAATCGAAAAGGACGGCCTGCCGGTCACGACGAAGGGCAATATGACGCGGCACGGACTCGGGCTCGGTACGGTGAAGCGCATAGCGGAGCGGTACGGCGGGCACGTGCTGCTCGAAAGCCGCCCGGGAGAATTCGTATTCACCGCCCTGCTGCAAATTGCGCCGCCCGCTCCGCGTGCGGACGTTTGATTGTACGTGCGTGCGCGCACGGGATACGCGGCATCCGCCGCGACGTCGCCCCGTCCGTAGGGGCAGGTTTCAAACCTGCCCTCGTCGCGGCGGATGCCGCGTTACCCGCGCCGCCGCGCGTTTCAATCACACGTCCGCCCGGTACGGGCGGCGCTGCGGGTTTGCCGAACAGGGCGGGTTTGAAACCCGCCCCTACAAAAAACATACATAAAACCTACACGTTTGCTCCGTTCACGACAAATTTGCTCCGTTCGTGACAAAATTCTTGCCCCGTTTTGCGGGGGATGTTATCCTGACGCCGTAAGAAACTTCAAGTGAGGTGAGACACAGTGGAGAAGACGGCAAACAGGATAGCATCGTTTTTTATCGCGCAGGGCGCGGCGGAAGAGGACGACCGGGATATTTACGTCTACGGGCTGACGATAGGTCTCTCGACGGCGCAGAACATCCTGCTGACGGCGCTCGTCGGGTTCCTGCTCGGCGTCCCGCTGAAGGCGCTCGCATTCATCCTGCCGTTCGCGGTCACGCGCCTTTTCGCCGGCGGCGCTCACGCCAAAACGGCGTGGGGCTGCGCCGTGTCTTCGGCGGCGATCCTCGCCTCCGCGCTCCTGCTGATCCGGTTTACACCGGAAACGGCGCAGACGCCCGCAACGCTCGGTCTGCTCACGGTATCCGCAGCACTCGTGTTCCTGTTCGCCCCGGCGGAGCACCCGAACCGCCCGATATCCCCGCGCGAGCGCGCAACATTCCGGCGCCGCTCCCGCGCGATCGCGCTGGTCACGGCGGGGATATGCGTGGGGCTTATCCTGATGCAAATACGGGATTACCCGTTTTGTATATCACTCGGACTCGCGGCGGCGGGGGCGACCCTGACGCCGGGAACGATAAAAAGGAGGTGAACGAAATGACGAAGCAGTTTCTCGCAAAGCTCGCGCGCGCCGGTTCGGCGGCCGCGCTGCGGACGGCGTCCGTATCCGCTTCCGTCGCCAGCGGGTTGTACCTATACCAACCCAAGACGCCGCGGCGGTTGGCGCAACGCGCAGCCGCACTGAAAAAATAACCGCGATGAGTGCGGACAATGAAAGGGGGTGAGGCCTATGATGACGGAGTGATGTCGCGCGACAAGCGCACAGATGATTTTTGAGAAAGGAGAAAAAGGTCATGTATGAAGAGCCTATCGTTCTGACACTGACAAACGACGAGCTGGAAGCGGCG
>JAISAA010000174.1 GCA_031266955.1 Oscillospiraceae bacterium
GCCACACGGGGAATCCCGCGGGAATACAGAGCACCGTCAACGAGTTGCTCGCGTACATACAGCAAAATGGCTTGCAGCCGATAACCTCCGGCTACAACGTGACGGTGAAAGAGGCGAAAACGCCGTTAGAGGTTGATGAGATGGTCGTGGACATATACTTGGGAATAAGCCCGAACATTCTCTGATTTTATTTTGGTATCATCGCGCGAGGGAAGCATTGGGTGTACAACTTTGTGGAACGAACGCGTTTGATATCCGCCGGGTGAGCCTACCTGCTAGCGGTAGGTGCCACGGGCGGTAATATAATCTAAACGAAAGAGGTTTCATCAAATGGAAAATACATTGGTATTGAACCCGGGGTTTGGGTTCGAAGAACTGAGAGAAGACGAGTTGCTCGCTGTGGATGGCGGTAACTGGTTGTCAACTCTGTGTGGAGTGGCTCTCATAGTGGGTTCCGTCGCGGTGGCCGCTGCGGCGATTGTTTCAGCTGTATCAACGGGTGGACTTACAGTGCCCATTGCAGTAAAAGCGACTGCGCAGGCTGTGGTTGGAGTAATAGGCGGGTTGGCGTTAATTTTTGGTTGATTTTAGAAAGGTAGGTTGCTTTTATGACATTCGAATTTTCAAACGAGTTTTTTTCTGATTTGAGTGCGGACGAATTATTTCTGATAGATGGCGGCGGTTTTTGGGGAGGGGTATCCGTTATTGCCGCAGGCGTGGGCATTATCGCGATTTCGGTCGGCGCTGTGATTGCAGCCCCTGTAACTGTAGCTGCCGCTGTTTTGTACACAGTTGGTATTATTGCAGGGCAGTTTGCTGTCGGCGGTGGGATTGCGATGTCGCTTCAAGGACTGGTGCGCTAACAAGTAAGACAGTGGAACACATACCGTACATTTCTTCTGTACGGTATGTGTTCCTTGGATTATATAAAAGAAAGGAAATTGGGAGTAACGTGAAAAAGATTGTCCGCAATTTCAAAATAATAATTCCTCTTTCGTTGCTTGTTGCAATAGGTGGATTGAGATTTGAAACAATGAGTTCACTATTATTAGTTATTCCTGCATTATTAGCGCTAAGTATAGTGCGTACATTGAAGAAATCTCAAGCCGTTAACCAGAAAAAGGGCGCAATTGTGGAAAGGTATGGTTTTGCAGTAACAAAATTCTTGCTGGTTTTTTATTCAAATTTACTGGCAGTTCTTGTTGCGATGTATATTGTACCTACTATTGATACCCTGGAATTCAAATGGTATCATATGTGGGTAATTTTGCCAACGGTCGCGGCCCTTATTTGGATGTTGCGTTTTTTGATTATGAATCAAAAAAATATATTTACAGATAAAATATAACAGGAAATATTCTCAACTATACTGAAAGACGCGATATTTTTGATTCACAACCAAAGAATAGGGTGGAATAATTCAAAGTGTTCAATTTAATCAGACCTTACCCCACCATCCTCCAACACGACATAACCGACTGCGGCGCGGCGTGCCTCGCGGTCGTATGCCGCACGCACGGCCTCAAAATCCCCATTACCCGCATCCGCGAGGTCGCGGGCACGGACAAAATGGGCACAAACGCCTACGGCATGGTAAAAGCCGCCGAGAAGTTAGGCTTCTCCGCCAAGGGCGTCAAAGGCAACAAGGAAGCGTTTTTCTCAGGCTTTCCGCTCCCCGCCATCGCGCACGTCGTAGTCGACGGGTCGCTGCTGCACTATGTCGTCATACATAAAATAACGCAAAAGCAAGTCATAATAGCGGACCCCGCGAAAGGGCTGCGTAAAATTACGCCGGAGGAATTCTTCAAAGAGTGGACCGGCGTATTGATCCTGCTCGCGCCGACGCAGCAGTTTGAAAAAGGCGACCAGACAAAAAGCATCTGGTCGCGTTTTTTGGGGCTGCTCGTTCCGCAAAAGGGACTGCTCATAAATGTGTTTTTTACGTCGCTGATATATACGATCCTCGGCATAGGCGCGTCGTTCTACTTCAAGGTGATGATGGACGAGATACTGCCGAATATGCTCTCGCGCAGCCTGCACATCATATCCGTCGGCGTCATAGCGCTGTACCTGTTCCAGATACTGCTCGGCGCGTTTCGGTCGCATATGCTGCTGCATATGAGTCAGCGGCTTGATATCAACCTCATACTCGGGTATTATCATCACGTGCTGGGGCTGCCTATGAGCTTCTTCGGGACGCGGAAGGTCGGGGAGATAATCTCGCGGTTTCAGGACGCCTCGAAGATACGCGAGGCCATAACGGGGGCGGCGCTGTCCATTATGATAGATACCGTGATGGCTGTCGCGGGCGGGATCATTTTGTATACGCAGAGCGCGGCGATGTTTGTGATAGCCGTCATAATTATCGCGCTGTACGGCGTCATCGTGTTCGCGTTCAATAAGCCGCTGCGCGAGAACAACAAACAGAGCATGGAGGAAAACGCGCAGCTCACGAGCTACCTCGTGGAGTCGCTCAACGGCGTGGAGACAGTCAAGGCGTTCAACTCGGAGAGGACGGCGAACGCGGAGACGGAGAAGAAATACGTCAAGCTGCTGCGCACAGTGTTCAAGGGCGGCGTGCTGAACAACTTCTCCGGCTCGCTGACGGGATTTATCGCGGCCGTCGGGGGCGTCGTCATACTGTGGGCGGGCGCCGTGCGCGTCATAAACGGCGATATGACAATAGGAGGGCTGCTGACGTTCAACGCGCTGCTCGCGTATTTCCTCGACCCCGTGAAAAACCTCATAAACCTCCAGCCGGCAATGCAGACCGCTATAGTCGCCTCCGACAGGCTCGGGGAGATACTCGATCTGGAGCTCGAAAAGCCGGAGAACGAGGAGCGGAAAATATCGCCGGAGTCGCTGCGGCAGGCCATTGTGTTCAAGGGCGTGGACTTCCGGTACGGGACGCGGCAGCTCGTGCTGCAAAATATCAGCCTCAAAATCGAGCCCGGCGAGAAGATAGCGCTCGTCGGCGAGAGCGGATCGGGCAAGACTACGCTCGTGAAGCTGCTGCTGAGCTTCTACCCGTGGGAAAAGGGCGAGATACAAATCGGAAATTACAACCTGAAGGATATGAATATAGAGGCGCTGCGCGAGAAGATAGCGTACATCTCGCAGGACATATTTTTGTTCTCCGGCACGATATACGAAAACCTGACGCTCGGTATGGAAGACCCGAATATGGAGGAAGTCGTGCGAGTGGCGACGATGACGTGCGCGCACGACTTCATAAGCCAAATGCCGCTGCGCTACGAGACGTATCTGGAGGAGAACGGCGCGAACCTCTCCGGCGGGCAGAAGCAGCGCATCGCCATAACGCGCGCGCTGCTGAAAAACCCGGACATCCTCATAATGGACGAGGCGACGAGCAACCTGGACAGCATAACGGAGAAGGCGATAAGCCGCATGATAGACGAGCAGACCGCCGGGCTGACGACGATAATCATAGCGCACCGCCTGAGTACGATAATGCGCTGCGACACGATTTATCTGATGGACGGCGGCAAGATAACGGAAAGCGGCAGCCACGCGGAGCTTATGCGCGCGCGCGGACGGTACTACGAGCTCTGGCGCGAGCAGATACCGGACTCGGAGCCCGCAGAAATTGAAAATAAAGCGGCGTCCGCCGCGGGATCGGAAAGCGAGGCGGCGGGAGCGTGAACAGGAATACGCTTGTGGACATAGGCGAAATAACTGACAGCCGCGAGGTTCTGGCCGAAAAGCCGCACAGGGCAATGTCTCTGTTCGCCTACTTGCTCATAGCGCTGCTCGCGGCGGCGGTAGTGTGGATGTGCGTCGGGGAGATAGATTACTACGTAAAAGCGCAGGGCGAGGTGCGCCCGAACGAGGCTGTCGGCACTGTCCGCGCGGCGGTGACGGGGCGCGTTACGGAATCAAACCTTGAAGAGGGCAAATCAGTCCGCCGCGGCGATACGCTGTTCCGCGTGGACGCGCAGTCGCAGCTGAACACCGTGGAAATTCTCAGGCGTCAGCACGAGGACATTTCAGCGGAAATGCAAAGCCTTGAACGCCTCCGCGAGAGTGTCATAGCGGGTGAAAATCTGTTCGACCCCGGCGACGCGGAACAGTCAGACTACTATTACAAATATCAAAAATACGTGACCGACACAGCCCTTGCCGCCGAACAGGTGCGGAACACAAATCTCGACGTCGAGCGGCTGCGCTCTGACGCGCGCGTGTCCGGCAGTCTCGCCGAGGAAAGCCGCGGGAGGACGGCGGCGGAGCTCGACGCACTCCGGCTGCTGCGTGATTCGTTAGAGTGCGGCGAAAACCTCGTCCCGCCGGAAAACGCGGAGCAGCATATGCGGTACGCCGATTACGAGCTCACGCTTGAACGGTACGATGAGATAGTCCGGCAGAGAACAAGCGCGCTCGACCGCGCGGAAAAACTGTTTGAGGCGGGCGGCGCGGCGCAAAAGGATTTGGACAACGCGCGATTCGAGCTCGACTCCGCGCTGCTGGAAATTGAAAAATACAAGAACGAAACGCTGCTGTCAGTAGAGCAGGGCGTCACCGCGCTTGAAAAGAACCTGAACGACTTAGACGCGTCGATACGCAGCGCGCAGGCGGTCTTGTCGTCCGTCGCCGGGCGCGGCTACAGTGAGGAGCTGACGGCGGAAAAGAGCAAGCTTGATATGCTCGCGTCGATATCCGACACGCTGTTCTCCCTGCAAAGCAATCTCGACGCGCTGCAAAAGGATTTAGACGCTTTGACGTTCTCCGCGGACGAAACGCGCGCCGTCGCGCCGATAGACGGTACTCTGAGTCTGTACACGGAGCTGAATGTCGGCGACTTCATACAGAGCGGCGCCGAGCTCGCCGTCATAATCCCGGCGTCCGGCGGCGATCACAAGGTCTCGCTGGCGATCTCCAACGCCGATATCGCCGATATCGCGGAGGGGCAGGAGATACATTACCGCTTCGCGGCGCTGCCGTTCGGCGAGTACGGCGAGATGACAGGGCGCATTACAAAAATATCGACCGACGCGCGAAGCGACAATTCCGGGCGGAGCTACTATCTCGCGGAGGCCGAGCTCGACGGGAGCGTGCTTTATGACAAAAACGGCAAAAGCGGCGAGATAAAAGTCGGAATGACAGCCGAGGCGCGCGTCATAACGAAGTCGAGAAGGATAATCTACTGGGTGCTTGAAAAGCTGGATTTCATAAATTAAATCGGGAGTATTACTGATGAAAAAACTGAAATATATCCTTGCGGTCATAATTTGCTGCGCCGTAGTTTTCGCGCTTTCGCCGGGCGGCTTCGTCAGCGGAGAGGATCAGGACGCGGAGCTTCCGGGACAAGAGCTGCCGGGTGAGGAAATGTCCCTCGACGAGCTGCTTGCGGCGATGGTAACGCAGATCGACGCGCTGACAAATCAGGTGAATACTCTGACGGCGCAGCTTACGGCAATTCAAGGAGCCCTGTCCCCGTCCGAATACGACGGCGAGCTTCTGTCCCGGCAGCTTTCGCAGTCGCGCGAGACGGAGATATATATGTTCCGGACGGAATATATGAGCGTGTGCCTCGCGCGGCGAAGCGGCGAGCTGATGACGCGCCGCCGCGAGCTGCTCGAAAAACAGCTCGCCGTCGAAAAGGTAAAGCTGTCGCTGGGCGAGAGCACGCGGGAGAGCGCAGACGCGCTTGTAAGCCAAAAGACAAACGTCGAGCGCCAAATCACGCTGAACTACGAAACGTGGACTGTGAAGAAAAAATATCTTGACACAAAGCAGGGCGAGCGCGGCTACGAGTTTATTCAAAATTACACTATCCCGGACGAGATACCGCCGCCCTCCGTCAAGTCAGCCGACGAATTAAAATCCGCGTTGCTGGACAAAAACGCGACGCTGTATTCATACGGCAGCCAGATCGAAACGCTGAACGATTCGCTCGACGAAATGAGGCTGACGCCGGGCGCGGCGTATGAAGCCGCGGACTCAATACGCTCGGAGCTGAGCAACCTGAACGCGCAGTACGCCTTGTACGAAAAGCAGCTTTCGTGGGCGGCGCTCGGCAAGTACGCGGCGTATGAGGACGCCTTGGCGCGGTACAAGACTTATGAGGAGCTGCGCCCGGTACTCAGCGAGCGGCTCGCGCTGCTCGACGAGACGTACGCGGCGGGCGAGATAAGCGAGCTTGAGCGCGCAAGCGGGCAGTATTCGATATATGAGGAGCTGTACAACGCGGACGAGGCGACCGTTGCGCTGGTCGCAGCCGTCGCCGAATTGAACTTGATGGCTGAAGGGATCGTCACGGGGTAGGACTTTCAAAAATTTGACGGATATCAATGATTATGATAGTATGAGGAGCATACGGTCAAATCAACATTGGAGGCACAAAAATTGAAAGTAACACTCGGGAAAACAGGGATAACGGTCAGCAAGGACGGGCTTGGCGCGCTTCCGTTGCAGCGCGCGGCGCAGGCGGACGCGATACGGCTGATACAAGCCGCAGCGGACGGCGGCATCGACTATATCGACACGGCGCGCGCGTATTCCGACAGCGAGGAAAAGCTCGGGCTCGCGCTGAAAGGCCGGCGGGAGAAAGTCGTAATAGCCACAAAAACGTCGGCCTCGACGGCGGGCGAGCTGACAAGGCAGCTTGAAACAAGCCTCGCGCTGCTGAAAACCGACTATGTGGACATATATCAGCTGCACAATCCGGACTCCGTCCCGAAGCAGGACAGCGAAATTTACAAAGCGCTGCTTTCGGCGAAGCAAAGCGGCAAAATACTGCACATCGGCATAACAAATCACCGCCTTCACCTCGCGAAGGAGGCAGTGACAAGCGGTTTATACGAAACGCTGCAATATCCGCTGAGCTACCTGTCGTCCGCGGAGGAGCAAGAGCTGCCGCGGCTGTGCCGCGACAACGGCGTGGGCTTTATCTCAATGAAAGCGTTCGCGGGAGGGCTGATAACCGACGCGGGGCTGGCGCGGCGGTTCCAAAATCAGTTCGACAACGCCGTGCCGATCTGGGGCTTACAGCACCTTTGGGAGTTAGAACGCCTGCTTGAGGCGCGCGACCGAGACGGCGGCGCGACGCTGTCGGAGGCCGACGAAACGAAGATCGCGGACGAACTGGCGCAGCTCGGCGGAGATTTTTGCCGCGGCTGCGGATATTGCGCGCCGTGTCCCGAGGGCATACAGATATTCAACTGCGCCAGAACGAGCCTGCTAATACGCCGCGCCCCGAGCAAAAATTGGTTTTCCGACGCGTGGAGAGACGAGATGCTGAAAATAAAAAATTGCAGGAGCTGCGGACAGTGCAGCTCGCGCTGCCCGTATGGGCTCGATACGCCCGCGCTGCTGCGCCGGAATTTAAGCGATTATTTGGAGCAGAGCGGGCGGTTCCCTCACGTCCACTCGTCCGCAATAAGCTCGAAGCCGAGCCTGTAATTGTACGGCTTGAGCTTGCCGCCGTATTTCGCGGCGCGCGCGTCGTCGTATTTCTCCGTCAAGCGCAGGCTCTCTTTCAGAACGACTCCGGTGACCGCGTCCTTTACGTCCGAGCCGTCCTTCAGCTTTAAGCCGTCAAGATGGTGAACTATCGTCGTCGCCGGCTGATATCTGTTCAGCGTGAAATAGAAACGCCAGCCCAAGTGATTGAGCCGCAGTTTTTCGGCGTCGGTAAGCGCGGAGTTCGCCTCGGCGGTGTCCTCCGGCGCGTGTGATTTGACGTTCAGGTATCGCGCTAACGCCTTGTCCTCGACGTCCGCGAGCTTTACGACGGCGCCGAACGGGATGCCGTTTATCAAAATGATCTGCTTTATGATGTACCGCACCCAATCGTCCATATCGGCTTTTTCGGAGAACTGCTCGCCGTCGAACAGCGAGACAAATTCGTTCAGCCGCTCCGCCTGTCCGGCGGTGAGCGAGGCGAAGGCGTACGGCCGGCCCTGCGGGTCCATCAAAAATCTCGCGGCGAGCGTCTGCGGGATATCAAGGTACCGGTAGAGAGTTTCGGGCTCGATCCGCAGCTCCGCCATCTTATCGGCGGCGGGCTGAGGCTTATACCGGGGGTTTTCTGGATCAAGCTCGGGCGGCATTTTGCTGTAATAAAATTCTTCGTTTGTCATCGTGGAGAACCTCCCATTCATTTTCAATTCGTACTCGCGGGATTTTGATTTCCGCCCGGTTATTATATACCGCCGTATTTTGGCAGTCAATACATAAATTCCATTTTGCGCGTATGCCCGGAGGGTAATATGATTTGCAACAAAGACTTGCAAATATTGCGCCTGCGCCGCGCAGGCGCACAATCGCAAGCAAAGTTGACAACGCCGCCACAATCGGCTATACTCACAAAATGGAACTGATACTAATACGCCACGCGGAGACGGCGGGCAACCTCGAACGGCGCTATATAGGCGTGACGGATCAGCCG